>JAFGBI010000300.1 GCA_016933275.1 Polyangiaceae bacterium
CCTCCGTCCGGCCATCGCGGAACGCCATCGGGTCGGCGAAACCCCTGTTCGCGCGATCCGCTGTCGCCGATGATGGAACGGTGATTTAGAACGCTCCTGCCAAGCCGACCCCGATCCCCTGGCGGCTCGCGACCGCCCTGACCGACGTTCGGCGGTGCGCAGCGGGTGGTCGCGCGACCCACCAAACGGTCGCGACCCCGAGGGCCGCGGCACCCGTGCCGAGGAAGAGGTCGCCGACCAGCAGCCGTCGTTCGATGGCATCGACGTCTTCGTCCGTGCAGTCCGGCTTGCAGGTCTGCCGCCGATGCTGCCCCTCGACGAATCCGGACAGATCGAGCGTGCCGCCTACCCCGAGGGCCGCCAGCGCGAACGCGCCGAGCAGGCCGGGGCCGAGCGGGAGCCGGCCCCGGCCTTCCGGTGCCTCTCGTGTGGGCGGCGCCGCGGGCTTTGCGGGCGGGGTGGCCGCCGGCGGTGGCGGCCTCACCGTCGTCACGTGACGGATCCGATCCCCGGGTCTCAGGGTGAGCGTCACCTGCTCCACGAAGCCGCTCTTGCCCCGAACCTCGACGCGATGTTCACCCGGATCGAGCTCGACCGTGAGCTCGTCGCCAGCCAAGGCTCGTCCATCCACCGACACCGCGCTGGGCGTGACCGTCGCGCCTCGCTCGTCCCGCACCACGATCTCGAGGGTCGGCATCCGTGCTTCGAGATCGCGGAGCCAGTCCGAGCAATCCCTGGCGAGCACGGTTGGGCATTCCAGCAGGCAGAGGGCGAGCTGCTCCCGCGCCGAGAAGAACCGCTGCCGTTGGCGATCCTCTTGCGCGTGCTCGTACGCGGTGGCGCAGCGCTCGGTATCCTCTGCGCGCAGGCCAGACGTATGGGCTCCGCCAACGAGGCCGACCGCGGCGGCGAGGCACCACCGTCCGACGGATCGGTTCAACGATTTCCTCCGCTGGCGAAGCATTCTCGGCGCACGCGCCGGATACCGTGTGCGTCGACCGTGTAGGGCGGCACGCAGTTCGGCGGCGCGGGCCGCGCGCTCGGGGCCGCTGTCCGCGTTGCGCTCCGGGGTGGACGGTTCGACGGCGGCGGTGCGGTGAAGGTCCTTCGGGGTGTCGTCAGCGCGGGCGCCGCTGAGGCGAGGCGGTCGGCTGTCGGTGTGGGAGGCATCGAGCGAGCTGGTGGCGGCTCGGGTGCGGCTGTATCCCGCGGTGTTTCCCTTACGTTCCGGGATCCGTACCCGACCGCGACGGCGACGAGCGCCACGGTTGCCGTCGCACCGATCCCGAGCCATCGCCAGCGATTCCGCCGCGGCGGAATCGCTGCGGTCGGGCCCAGCGTCATCGCTCCGTTGGTGTTCTCGCTGGCGGCCGTGGCGAGCGAGCGGAGCCGGCCTCGCATCTCGTCCCGCGCGGTCAGGGCCTCTCTCGCGTTGACTCGCACCCAATCACCTACGACGCCATCCACGGCGGGTGGGGTGGCGGCCGTCAGGGCATCGGCCATCTCCGCGGCCGTGGCGAACCGCGCCTCGGCATCCGTCGCGAGGCCCCGGACCACCACCGCGCCGAGTTCGGGGGAAACCCCGTCCGCCAGCTCGGACGGCGACTCGACCTCACCCGCCAGGATCCGAGCGACCACCAGCCCCTCGTTTTCCCCCGCATACAGCCGCCGTCCTACCAGCATCTCCCAGAGCAACACCGCCGCCGCGTGGAGGTCGACCCGGCGATCGCAGGGGTGCCCGAGGAGTTGCTCGGGCGCCATGTAGGCGATCTTGCCCTTCGTCTCGCCCGTGCGCGTCGTCTGCAGCCGTCGTGCGGCCTTGGCCACCCCGAAATCGAGGACCCGCGTCCGGCCGTCGGTGCCGACCATCACGTTGTGCGGAGACACGTCGCGGTGCACGATGTCGAGCGGCCTGCCTTCGTCGTCGGGCGTCTCGTGGGCGGCGTGGAGGCCCCGGAGCACGTCGATGGTGATGCGCGCCGCCACCTCCGGCGCCACCCGCTCTTGCCGCGCGAAGACCGTCCCCAGGAGCCGCGCCAGCGCCTCGCCATGCACATATTCCATGACGAGGATGAACTCACGGTCGACGGCGACGACATCCAGAACCGAAACGACATTGGGGTGTCGGATCCGCGAGGCGAGGTCGGCCTCGTCGAGGAGCATGGCCACGAACTTCTGGTCTCGGGCCAGGTGGGGGTGCAGTCGCTTGATCGCCACGATGTCGCCGGCGACCGCTCGGTCCGCCACCCGCCCCAGGAACACGGAGGCCATGCCGCCCGCGCCGATCTCGTCGTGGAGCGTGTACCGGTTCGGGGTGAGACTCTTGCGGCCGGCACCCGGGGTCATGACCGGTGACCATGCTACCACAGCCAGCCGGCGCCGCCGGAACGAGGGCTTCCAAGCGCCGAGCCGACACCGGGCACGGCGTTCGCCCCGGCGGCTTCGGGCGAAGCTCAGCGATCGCTACGAATGCCAGCGCGGACCATGAGCCGCTGGAGGAAGCGCCGACTGACGCCGCCGCGCTCGGCCGCGCGCGTCACGTTGCCGTCGCTGTCGCGGAGGAGGTTGCGGAGGTAGGTCGTCTCGAAGCGATCGAGCCACGCATCGCGCGCCTCCTTGAAGGGGAGGTGGAGGGGCACCAGGGCTTCGACCTCCGGCGGCAGCGGCGCCGACTGGTCCGAGCCCCCGTCCGCCGAACACCCCTCGATCAGGCCGAGGTGGACCTGGCTCTCGATTGCGTTGCGCAGCTCGCGGACATTCCCCGGCCAGTCGCGGCCGACCAGCGCCCCGAGCACGCTCGGTGGGAGCCGGGTGCCCCTGCCGACGAGCTGCTCGAAGAGGTGCTGCGCGAGCAGGGGGATGTCCTCACGCCGAGCCCGCAGGGGCGGGAGCTCGAGTCGCATGACCGCGATCCGATAGAAGAGATCCTCGCGGAATAGACCCTCGTTGACCGTGCGTGCCAGGTCCCGGTTGGTCGCGGCGATCACGCGGACGTCCACCGCCCGCGGTGTGCTCGCCCCGACCCGACGCACCTCGCGCGTCTCGAGCAGGCGCAAGAGCTTGCGTTGGATGGGCAGCGAGAGTTCGCCGATCTCGTCGAGGAGGAGCGTCCCCCCGTGGGCCTCCTCGAACACTCCCTTGCGGTCGTTCACCGCGCCGGTGAAGGCCCCCTTGACGTGGCCGAAGAGCTCGCTCTCGCCGAGGCTCTCGGGGATGGCGCCGCAGTCCACTGCCACGAAGGGACCGCTCGCACGGAGGGAGCGATCATGGAGTTCCCGGGCGACCAGCTCCTTGCCGGTGCCGGTCTCTCCCTCGATGAGCACGGTCGCATCGCCGCGTGCGGCGCGCTCGATCACCGCGAAGAGCCGGCGCATGGCCACGCTCCCACCCACCAGGGGACCGAACTGCGTGCCTGGGAAGAGCTCGACCTTGCCGGCGTCGGGGCTGACGTCGACCCGGAACACCGACGTGCCGACCTTCACCAAGGTGCTCGGAAGGAGATCGAGGTCCCGAACGCGAAGCTCGTTCACGAACGTCCCGTTGGTGCTGCCGAGATCACGGAGGCGGATCGCGCGCTTCGTCACGATCAGCTCGGCATGGAGCCGCGACACCATTGGATCGCGGAGCCTGAGATCGTTGCCGGGCGCGCTCCCCACCCGCGCCTCGCCGTTCTCGACATCGAAACGCAGCCCGGTGTCCGGGCCCTCGACGACCGAGAGGCTGACGCCCGGCAGGGGCAGGACGCGGTCGTTCCGATCCGCTACCTCGGTGGAGAGGCTCTCGAAGTCGCGATCCATGGTCGACGCGCAGGCACCGTACCCCGTTCTCAACCGGTTCCGCAATCCGCGGTTCGCGCCGGGGAGGGTTCACCAAGGGGTCGAGAGCCGGCTCTTCACGACCTCGCCCCATTCGGTCGGTTCGAGCGGGACGTTCGCGAGACAGCCGGTCTCGCCGCTCGATGCCGCCGACACCAGGCTCGGGGAGCAGCTCGTGTGGAAGGTCCAGGCGAGGTGAGGGATCCCCCGGCTCTCGGCGCTATCCATCAGGTCGCGGCAGTCGTCGAGCGTGAAACCCGAGGGATCGGTGGATGGTCCGAACGCCCCCAGGATCACCGGCAAGGTCCGCGCCGGCTCGAGGAAGCGGGCGTTGGTCTCCGCGGGCTGGTTCCAGATGTGCGCGTCGTACACGATGTTCTGGCCGTCGCCGGCCGCGATCGGGTGTTCGACGTAGTAGCGGAGGTCGGCGCCTTCGTCGCGGGTGCCCTGCACGGCGATCAAGTGCGGCGGTACACCGTGCCGCGTCTCCACCGCGCGGATGGTGGCCACGGTCTCGTTCATGGCCTCCCAGGCCTCCGCGTCGAGCAGGCCGTCCGCGTTGCCGGCGGGCCCGTCTACCAGACCAAAGACGACGTGGCCGTCGCCCGCGAACGTCTCAGTGATGAGCTCCCACACCGCGCGCGTAGCCTCCGTCGGTAGGCCCGTCACCGACATCGAGGGATCGACCCACAGGCTTAGGAGTACGGCGACCCGCTCGCGCTCCGCCACGTGCCGCACGATCGATTGTAGGTCATCGAGGTACTGGGGGTCCTCGAGCACACCCCGCCACTGAACGGCTCCATTCTCCACCTCCGATCCATTCTCGGGGTAGCTCTCGAGATTGAGGCGGAGCAAGCTCGCTTGCCACTCGTCGATGAGCAGGTCCATCCGTCGCTCGACCTCGCTCGGGTTGGGTTCCTCCCAGGCGCAGGACCAGCAGGATCGGGTGTCGTGAAGGTTTGCACCACGTCCACGCAAGGGCTCCCCATCCCACCACTCGATCGCGCCGTCTACGGTCCGCAGCCAACCGTCCGGCACCGCCGGGGGTGTCTCGGGAGAGCTGCCTCCGGTGAGGTCCGAATAGTCGGTGACCAGCGAGCATCCGGTGCCGGAGCCGAGGAGAACCACTGCCGACATGGCCTGCACGTGGTGGGCGATCACGGACGCGGAGGGTAGCACTCTGCTGGGCCGTTCGAGTACGCCGATTCTGCCCCGGACTCTGGCGCGCCCTCGGCGCGCCAGCTCGGCGGCCACCTGGTCCGTGTCCAGACGAGGCCGAGCTCGAACTCTAGGTACGCGTGGCCGTTGACGTCGGTGTGGGAGTCTCTTGGCTGCGCGATCTCGGCCGAATCTAGCCGGGAGTGGCTCGGGGACTTCATCGCCGTCAGCCATCAGCCGTCAGCTCGTTCGCGTCTTGCCCGACCGCTGACCGCTGATGGCCTGTTCGGCTCCGGCTCCGCGGGGTTGGTGCCTCGGCGGTGCGACCTTGAACGCATCTGGCAGGAAATTCGTCGGCGTTCTCGTGGCCCTCAGCGATCAGTCCTCACCGATCAGGGTTCCCGCGTCCTCCCTGATGGCTGACCGCTGATGGCCCTTGGATGGTTCCGGCGCCGACGACGATGATCGTCTGTGCGTTCAGCCGGCTTGCGCGGCGATCTCGACGAGCTCGAACGTCAGGTACTGGTGACCGTTGACGTCGGTGCCGGAGGCGACGACGCCCGCCGCGGTGACCGTCTGGCCGTGTTCGCCGCTGAAGCCATATTCGGATTCCCAATCGTATTCCTCGCTCCACAACCAGTGATCGTTGATCATGATCACGTAGGTAGCGCCGGGCTGGGTGAGCCCCGCCACCAAGCCAGGCAGGCAGGGATCGGTGTTGCAGGGATTGGCTACGTATTCGAACACGGCGTCCGTCAGCTCGGTGGTGGTGCCGGGGAAGCAGAGGTGGTCGTGCCGGCAGTACTCATCCGTCTCGCAGCCTTCTGGACCCGAGCAACCGGGATCGACACAGGGGTCGGTCCCGTTGGCGCAAACCCAGCCGGTGACGCAGCCGTTGGTGTCGTAGACCTCGTCGCCGTAGCACCAGTTGCACGAGAGGAGGGGTGGACAGTCGACGCCGCCCGTGCCACCGGTACCGTTGCCGCTCGCACCAGCCACGCCGATGCCGCCTGCTGCGCCGCCCGTGCCGGTGTTCGCGCCACCGTCGGCGCCATTGCCACCGCCCGCTCCACCGAGCCCGCCGCTGGCACCACCCGTGCCGCCGCTTGCGCCGCCCGTGCCGTTGGCGCCCGTGCCGCTGGCTCCACCGTCGCCACCGCGGTCTCTGCCGCCAGTGGCTTGCCTGCCCCCGGTGGTCTCCGCGCCCCCGGTGGTCTCCGCGCCCCCGGTGGTCTCCGCGCCCCCGGTGGTCTCCGCGCCTCCGGTGGTCTCCGCGCCCCCGGTGGTCCTCGCGCCCCCGGTGGTCCCCGCGCCCCCGTTCGTATGGCCACCCGTCCCACCGGACTGCCGTTCCTCGGAGCCCACGTCGTTGCCGTTGTCTCCGCAGGCGGCAACCCCCAGAATCGAAACGAAATAGAACCCCATCAATGCGCGGTAGGTCATGCCCATCCCAGTAACCACGTGACGAGAACCGGGTCACGCGCCTTCCACCGAAGGGTGTGGGCGAGCGCTCAGAATCGGGCCTGCACCCCGAGCGAGGGGATCACCGGGGCGGCGCGGCCGATCTCCCGGCGCGCCTCGCCGGTCACGATGTCGTAGTGGGTTCGCTCGAGCGGGAACAGACCCTGGCCGCTCACCACGATGCGGGGCGACGATCGGCGAAATACCCCGCTCATCCCGCCCACCACGCCTGGGCGCGCCTCGGTGTCGCCGGTCCCCGCGCTCACCGCTGGCTCGAGGCTCCGCGCGGGTCGGTATTGTACGACCTCGACCCCCAGGCCCCCGATCCACTCCAGGCCGACGGAGGGTCCGACCGCTCTGCGGTAGCTTCCCGCGAGCGCCACGAGCGCGCCGTAGAAGTCGATGGTGAGGGGGCCCATCTCACGAGAGCTCGGCAACGCGCTCTGGACCATGGCGCCGAGCCCCCACCCGCTCGCTGCTCGGAGCCCGAATTCGACCATCGGACCGTGCCAAATCCCCTCGTCTCCGCGCAGGCTAGCCCTGTAGCCCAGGCCGAGCTCCACCCCGATCCCGGGTTCGCGATCCTGCGCTTTCTCTCGGTGCGGCTCGTGCTGATCGGTGGGCGGTTGTCGCGGCGTGGTGGGTGGCGTGACCGGCTCGGCGTTGGGCTCGACGACGGACCCGGCGCCCGAGCCAGCGGCGGGCTCCTCGCGCAGCATGCGCTCCACTTCCTCGCGTCGGTTTCCCGCCTGCCCCTCGAGCAGGGCCACGGTGGAAAGGTAGAGCACCTGCGCGATGTTCTCGGCTCCCACTTCGTCGAGTCCCGCCGCAAGCTCGAGATCCCGCCAGAGGTAGGTGGTCTGCCCTCCCGAGCCCGAAGCGTATGCGAAGTAGAGGCGCGCGTGGCGCAGATCCCGCAGCAAGACCCAGACGTACACGGTGCGGTCCTGTTGCGGAGCCAGGATGCTCGATGGATCCAGACGAGCGGCCTGCCCTACCACGACCCGGTACCGCTCCGCATCGAACCAGCTCGTCACGCGCCGTGAGAAGGCCGGGTCCCTGCCGATCTCGCCGACCAGCATGACCTCGACGACGCTCTCGGAGGACTCGCTCGGTGCCTGCGCCAGGCCCGGCGCTGCCACCCCGACGAGTGCGGCCACGAGCAGCAACAGAACAGGGATGCTCGGACTACGCTCCCGTACCGAGCTTGGCGCGTGCGGCGTTGGCATGGGATCGTGGACAATAGGTGAGCAGGGTCTGCCAGGCTTCCCGCGCTTCCTCGGTGCGTCTCCGGGCAGGGAGCGACTCGCTCCGTCCCCATCGAGCCTCTGGCGCGAGGGGTCCCCCAATATCCAGGTACTGGCGGAAGTGCGTCAAGGCCAAGGCTAGCGGACCTCCGGTGTGGCGCAGCCCGACCGGGATGACGGCGGCGTGGGTCCCGGCGGCTGCCGGATGGCGTGGCAGGAGCCCCCGGTCGAGCGCGATCGCCCGGGCGACCTCACGTCGTAGCCGAGCTTGCCTCGGTTCGGCGAAGAGGGTGCCCGGGTCGCTCTCGGTCACGGCGTTCGGCGCGCTCCTGCTCGCCACCTCGCGCGGGGACCCGCACGGTCTGCGCGGCGCCGTCGCGTTCGTCGCGTTCGTCGCGTTCGTCGCGTTCGTCGCGTCCCCTCGGTCGGGGCGATCGATGGGCAAGGCGACCATCCCGTGACTCCCGCGAACCCCGGCCCAGCCTCCGGTTCGGGCGGGTCTTCGGTGGTCCAGTAACGGCGGCGAACAAACCGGGTCAAGGGATCGGGGACGAGTTCCACCGTCGATCGGTGGCACGCTGGGGGAGCCGGGGATTTGGGGGCCGGGAGCGGGAGCGGAACCGATTCTGGAGATCGGCGTCCGGTAGCGGGCAGGCGGCTGGCCTGGCAAGCAGTGGCATTGCTGCTTGCCAGGCCAGCCCCTCTTCCCGCATCCCAACAGCCGCTCCCGCTCCCGTTCCCGGCCCGATCGCCAATCAAAGGTGCGGCTACCACGTCGCCGTTGAGCTCCTGCTCGCCATCAAGGTCGCGAACACCCGCGAGCAGGAGCAGGTTCAGGTTCAGGTCAAGGTTCACGAGCAGGAGCAGGCTCAGGCACTGCACCTGCCCCCAGACTTCCACGTGCTCCCGTGGGAAGCCGTGCTCCCAGCTGCCCCTGCTCGACCCAGAGGACCCGCGCTTCCACGACCGCTGCAACGGCAACTGGGAAGCCGTGCTCCCAGCTGCCCCTGCTCGACCACAGGTGCAGGATCCCTTTGGACTTCCGCTACCCGGCCGTAGTCTGCCCGTGGCTGGGGGGCCGATGACAGAGGACCGATTTGTCCCCCCCCCCAGGAAGCGCTTCACGGCGAGCTGGCGCGGGTAGCCCATCGGCGAAGCGCTTCGTGGGCCCTTGGCATGGATCGAGAGGGAAATGCCATGAGCCTCCAGTCCCTTCGTCACCCGCGCCATGGACGGGCCGTCGAGCTTCGCGGCGTCCAACTCTTCGGTCAGCTCATTCGTTATCGACGCCAAATGGCGGCCGTGTTGAAATGGCCGTCGAGCATCCGCTCATGTCGACCGGATGGGGGCCGGACCGGGTTGAGAAGTCTGACGAACCGTTCGTGGTCGTGGTTCGATCTGCGAATTCCCTGCCCCGTTTTCCGCCGTTGGGGTGACTGCGTTCGATGGGAGCCCGTGAGCGCAGAAGGGATGTGCGATGAAAGCCACGAACCGTTCCAAGCAACTGCTGTCCGTCGCGATCATTGGCATCTGGGTCTGGGGTTGCGGTGGGTCCGGTGAAGGCGGCGTCAGTTCCGGCGGAGTCACCAACCAGCCTGCCGGCTCCGGCGGCTCCGACTCCGGCGGCAGTGGTGGCGGCCCGGCCAGCTCTGGGGGCACCGAGGTGTCAGCGGCGACGGGCGGGGTGACCAGCGGCGGCGGAACGCCCGACTCAGGTGGCACCGGAGCCATCGGCGGCAGCTCGGGAACCGGTGGTTCGTCGACGCCAACCGGCGGTCGAGCGGTGGGGGGCGAGACATCCGGCGGCAGCCCGGCGACGGGCGGCTCGCCGACGCCGACTGGCGGCAGCACGATGGGCGGCGCGACGTC
This sequence comes from Polyangiaceae bacterium, assembly GCA_016933275.1. GTDB lineage: Bacteria > Myxococcota_A > Polyangia > Polyangiales > Polyangiaceae > JAFGBI01. The sequence continues at coordinate 9,551 of JAFGBI010000300.1, forward strand.
CGGCGGCTCGGGGACGGGCGGCACGGAGACGGGGGGGACGATTGGTGAGGGCTGCACCACAGGTCCGTGGGCGGCAGCCGATCCCTCGGTGGCGGGCCCGTTCGCGGTGGCGACCGACAACGAGGTTGGTCCAGAGGCTGGCGACGCGGAAGAGGACGGGAGCATGCCCAGGTTCACGATGTTCCGACCCGAGGACTTGAAGCAGAGTGGGCTCTGCCACCCAGTGATCACCTGGGGCAACGGCACCGGGGCCACGCCGGACATGTACGGCGCTCTTCTCCGTCACTTCGCTTCGCATGGGTTCGTCGTGATCGCCTCGAACAGCACGAACGTCTCCCGGGGCGATCCGAAACCGATGGTGGCGGGTGTAGACTGGGTCCTAGCGCAGAATGATGACCCGTCCAGCACGCTCTATCAGCGCATCGATCCGACCAACATCGGGGCGACCGGCCACTCGCAGGGTGCCATGGCCACCAGTCAAGCGTCCGGAGACGACCACATCACGACCTCGGTGCCGATCGAAGGCGCCATGGTCCAGAGAAACCTGCACGGTCCGGCCATGCTCTTCTGCGGCGGACAAGACGATCTCGTGGGATGCGACGGGGCGCGGAGCGCGTTCGACGCCATCGACACCCTGCCGGCTATGTACGCAAACTACCTGACGGTCGACCACGGCAGCTGGATGAGCTTCGGCAACCAGCGGAGCGAGGTCGAGACGGCCGTCACTGCTTGGATGCGCGTGCACCTCATGGCCGACGCCGCGCTCAGATCGTGGTTCTACGGCGCGTCGTGTACGCTCTGCACGGACAGCGCCTGGGACATCGACCGCAAGAACATGGACCAGTAGGTCACGGCTTCGCTGTCCTGACGACTTCTCTCGTCTGTCGCCGGATTGCCGTCTAGGAGTGGCGCTCGCTATCCGCGGCCCAGAAGTCGGGGCTGCCCGCGCAGGCTGCGGCGTCCCACCCGGCGCTTGGGATTGCCCGGCAGCTTCGGCTCCTGCCATCGTCCAGGAGGTCGCAGCGGCCCGACTCGCACCCGCCGTTCGTCTCGCATGCGGCACCCACCGCCAGCGGCGCCGTGCCGACGCGGCCGGTGCAATGCGCCGCCGGGACGCTTGGGACGTCAGCGCACGAAGCCCCGATCGCCGCCTGGGCAATGCCCGGTGCCGGCAACCTGCGCCCCTTCGGTGCACAGGCTGCCGGCACCGGGCTGTCCGGCCGCGGGCAGTGGCGCGGAGGTGCCGTTGGCGGTGGATGGCGTCGCGGGGGCGGTGGTATCCCGACGCATACCCGCACACACGCCACCTGACCGAACCACCGTCGTGTCGCCCCGAAGAGATCCCGGCCACCATCCCGCCGGACTGAGTCTGTAGATTCTAGAGGCCTCGGCGCGCTACGCTGGGGGTTCATCTGTGGGAGCGAGAGGAGAACGGAATGACGCGGCTAGCGGCTCGTCTGGGTATCGGTGCGTGCATCCTGTTGGGTCTGGCCGCGGAGGCTCGAGCGTCTGAGTTGCTGAGCGTAGCCATCCTTGACCAGGACTACCTGTTGGTGCACTTTCGCGACGGCGAGGTCATCCACGATGAGGTCGCAGTCGGGGAGTACAACGAGGTCGTCAACCGCTTCACGCCGGAGCTCGACACCTCCGCGGCAGCGAGCACGTCGAGCTGGACGATCACCTCGAGCGACGACAGCAACTACGACAGTGGGCAGCATCCACAGAGCTGCTACCGCAAGAAGAAGCTGAACGGCCACGCGCAGCTCGACTGGGTCGGCGGGGACTATGCCTACGAGTACACCTACGATCACTGGATCTACCTGGAGCTGCCGAGCTCGCTGCAGCCAGGCGCGACCTACACGCTGTCCATCGCCGGGGCGACCAACAGCAGCGACACCTCGGCGCAGGTGACCTTCGACCTCTTCGACAGCCGCTCCGAGGCGGTGCACGTCAACCTGGTGGGCTACCTCACGGACGCCCCTCACAAGGCAGCCGACCTGTACTACTGGATGGGTGATGGTGGCGCGCGTGACTACTCGAGCTTCGAAGGTCACGAAGTCTTTGTCTACGACGTGGTGAACGACGCCTCGGTCTCGGTGGGCACGGTCACCTTCGGTGCTGCCAACGCCTCCGAGGAGCACGGTCACAACTACACCCAGTCTCCCGTCTGGCACGTCGATTTCTCGAGCGTCACCGCCCCCGGCACCTATCGGCTGGCGATAGAGGGCGTCGGCTGCAGCCAGGACTTCATCGTCGGTGACGATGCCTACCACGATCCCTTCCAGGTCTCCCTGCAGGGCTTCTTCTACATGCGCCTCGGCGACATGAACCCCAACGATGTCTCGCCGCCGCCGCGGTCGCCGTCGTACATACCAGGAACGGATCCGACGAGCACCACCGTGGTCCTCACCACCATGCATCCGTTCCACGCCCAGTACGGCAGCATGGAGTGCGGTGATTGTTGGGACGCGCCCGACGAGTGGGCCCCCTATGCGAAGGCGGGCAACCCCACCAATCCTGATGCGTGGGGCGGCTACGCCGATGCGGCGGATCTGGATCGCCACCTCGGCCACGTGCCGATCATCTGGGATCTGTTGCTCCCCTACATCCTGACCGAGGGCGCGCTCGACGACGACGACATGGGCATCGGGGAGAGCGGCAATGGCATCCCCGACGTCATCGATTCGGCGGCGTGGGAGACGGATTTCTGGCTGCGATTGCGCGACCCCGACGATGGCAGCTATTCGCATGGTCTGACGAACCCGAACGACAGCGACACGCTGTACCAGGCCGATGGCACGGCCATCTCGGCCTGGGCCAACGCGGTCAACGCCGCGATGTTGGCGGAGGCCTTTCGGATCGCGGGGCGAACGCCCGAGATGGAGTCCTACCGCGACGCCGCCGTCGAGGCGTACGACATCGCAGGCAGCAGCTCCGATCCGATGCTGGACGACGACGCGAACCTCGCCGGTGCTCGCGGTCGCGACCTGAAGATGACCGCCGCCGCGTACCTTTTCAACGTGACCGGCGACGCCGCCTACGAAGACGTGGTCTTTGCCGAGAGCAACTGCGCCGACGATCCGAATGGCGGGATCACGGAAGTTGGGAGCTTCAACCAAGTCTGGGCCACCGCCGGGTATCTGACGACCCCGCAGGCGGTGAACTACCCGACGCTACAAGAGAACATGCGCGCCGCCATCGTCGCGGAGGCGATGAGCGCCGAAGCGGGTGAGCTGGAGAACAGACCCAGCCGTCGCACGTCCTATTGGGAGTCCTTGTGGTTCCAGACGGTGGTCGACGTGAACCGCAGCATCGTGGCCCACGCGGTTGTAGAGAGCCAGGCGGATCGGGACTACCTGTTGAAGGCGCTCGCCCTCGAGGCCGACTGGACCCTGGGGCGCAACCCGCTGAACATCATCCAGATGTCGACCCCCTCCTCGGTGCTCGCTTCGAAGCGCAACATGGATCAGATCTACTACTGGGAGGGGCTCGAGGACGGGATCCCCGGCACGTATCCAGGGCTCACGCCCTACGTCAACCTGGCCCTCTGGGGTGGTTGCGGGATGACCATGAGTTGCCCCCCGCGGCTCTACGAGGACGGCTACCCCGTGGATGTCGAGAATGAATGGCCCTTCGCCGAGTCGTACTTTCCCACGCCCTGGGTCTACGTCCACACGGAGTTTACGCCGCAGCAGACCATGCGGGGCAAGACGGCGCTCTATGGCTACCTGCACGCGCTGGCTGGTGAGGGCGCCGAGAACCCGGAGCCGGCGCTGAGCGTCAGGAGGGAGGGCTCGGGCTCGGGCTCGGTGAGCTCCGCGCCGGAAGGGATCGACTGCGGGACGACCTGTAGCGCCGTCTTCTCCGTCGGTACCTCCGTGACCCTGACCGCCACGGCCGACGTCGATCACGAGTTCGATGGGTGGAGCGGGGCGTGTACGGGCATCAGCTCGACGTGCACGGTGACCATGGTTTCCGCGCCCCAGCTGGTGACGGCGACGTTCACAGATCCGAACGCCCCGGCCACCGGTGGCAGCGGCGCCACCGGGGGCTCGCCCACCTCGGGGGGCACGGGGGCCTCGCCAGCCTCGGGGGCTACGGGGGGCTCGCCAGCCTCGGGGGCTACGGGGGGCTCGCCAGCCTCGGGGGCTACGGGGGGCTCGCCGGCCTCGGGGGGCACGGGGGGCTCGCGGCAGGCCGGTGGCAGTGGTGGCTCGGGCGACTCGGGTGGCTCGCGTGGCATCGGGGGCGCGGCTGGCTCGGGCGACTCGGGCGACTCGGGCGATCGGGCGGGGGCCGGCGACGGCGCCGATGCCCCTGACTCGGGCTCCAGCAAGGACTCTGGCTGCGGTTGCGTGACCGCGCGACGGAGCCCCCGCTCGGCGGTACTCCTGGGAGCGCTGGCGTTGATGCTCCTCGGTCTTCGTCGCCGTCAGCGATCCGCCGGTCGGCGATCGGTGCTTCCGCGTTCTGCCGGACTGCTGACTGCCGACTGCTGACCGCTGAGTCCCAGCACCAGGTAGCCGTCCTCCACGAGCTGCTTCGCCCGGGGGCAATGCGAGGCGAGCACGGCAGCGTGGCGTCGAAGGTCGCGCACGAGGCGATGCGCCGCCTCCTCGTCACCGACGGGGATGGTGGTGAGGGGCTTCAGCCGGTCTTCGCTGAGATCCCAGTGCTGCACTCTGGCCCGCACCGCGATCGCCCGTTCGTCCAACCAACTCGTCCCTACGGCGGGATTCGCCAGGCCTTCCGGTAACTCCAGGTCGATCGTGGCGGCATCGGCCAGGATCTCTTGGCGGGTGTGGTTCACCACGACGACGACTGCCCACTGCTCGTTGTTCACCACGCGCCTCCGCTTCCGATCTCAGAGTTGGATCGTCTCGCCCTTCGAGTTGTCTCGACCGGGCCGCGGCGATTTCACGAAGTGCAGGTCGCCCCGAGAAAGGATCGCGGGCCGAATTCGACCGCCAGGACCGCGACACGGTCAGGGTCGAGACCGGCGCCGTCGGGGTGTTCACCGGTGGCACAACCGCGCACCTCCTTCCCCCGCCGACCGGCGAGATCCGACACCTCCGCTGGGCCCCGTCCGCCTCGCGGCGGCGGTCCCCGAAGCTTCAATTCGTGGAGGTGCGGCGGGTCGAGTAACATGCCGAGGATCGTCGCTCCTCGGGGATCCCTTCGCCCGACACCCTGGGTCGACCTTCGGTTATCGTGATCCGCGACATCAGCATCTCTCGGCGTCTCCTGGCCCTCTCGGCGTTCAGCGCGATCGTTACGGTCGCGGTCGGCGCGGTGGCGCTCCTCGCGTTGTGGCGGGCCGCTCTGGTGGGGCGTGAAATGGAGCACCATGCCCGCGCGCAGGAGCTCGCGGGTCGCATTCGGGCCGACGCCTTGATCCTTCGCCACCACGAGTATAACCTCCGTCTCGTCCCGGGGCAGCCCGAGCGGGCGACCGAGCTCCGTCGGCGCTTCGGCGAGACCGACGGCCGCCTGCGGTCTCAGCTCTTCGAGCTCGAGAGTCACGTCGTGACCCCCGATGATCTCACGGACGCCACCCGCATCCGCGAGGCGCTCGACGGCTACGACGTGGCGTTGGCGGAGGCGTTTGGCATTGCAGCGCGATCCGAGCCGCGCGCCACCGAGCGGATCGAGACGCTGACGCGTCGGGTGGCGCCGCAGCTGATCTCGATCGACACGACCGCCGACCTTCTGCCCGACTTTTCGGGTTCAGGCGGTGATCTGGACACTCAGATGCAGTGTTTTCGCGGGGTTGGGCGCCTTCGGAGGTCAGAAAGCA
>JAFGBI010000301.1 GCA_016933275.1 Polyangiaceae bacterium
CGATTGTATGAAGCGGCAGAGCATGCGCTTGACCTCAGCGATTTGCTCGTTGAGTGGCGCGTACGTCGCGCAGCAGATATTCGAGGTTGTGCGCTAGGAGTAGGTATCCGCTCCCGCGACGTGATTCGGAGTTACCGCGCGGTACGCGATCGCCCGCACTCGATCGCGGGACCTCCTCCCGTCGCGCTGCCGACTCGGTGTTCTCGCGAACTCGTCGCGCTCTCGACCCGTGCTTCGAACTCCCGCCTACGGCGCGGACTCGCCCAGCTACTGGTCGCCTCCCGCGGCGGCGAGATCGGCGGCTTCGATCGTTTGCTCGGCAACGGGCGGCGGCGGTGTAGAATCGACGGTCGCCTCGGGGGACCCGTCCGGCGCGGGCGAGGCGAGGTCGGGCGCGGGCGACGCGACGTCGGCGTGAGGTCCGACGGGCATCGCCGCGGCCTCGGCGGGCGGCGCGACGGACGCCGGCACCCCCTCGATGGACGCCTCCGCTGTCGACGGTGGCTGGCGGGGGCGTCGCTCCTCGCTGGAGGCCTCGATGTCCAGCATCCTCATGAACAGCGCGTCGGCGCTCGCGAGATGGGGGGCAAGCCTACGGACCCGACCGGCCTGCTTCTGCGCGAGGATCTCTTCGCGGGCGAGCTGCAGCGCATAGCTCACCGTCCGGCGCACTCCGTCGCCCTTGAGCGAGGCTGCCGCCACGATGGGCACCTCTGCGCTCAACTTCAGGCGTCGGCGGATCTGTTCGGGGGTCAACGCACCGGGCAGGTCCTGCTTGTTCGCTTGCACGATGAGTGGTGGCGGCTGATCGCGCCGCCGCAAAAATGCGAAAAGACGTCCGTATGTGCGTACGGACTCGACGATGGAGAACGGATCGCTATCGACCACGAACACGATCACGTCCGCGAGCTCGACGAGCGGGCGGCGCCGATAGTTGCGGTGCTTCTGTCCCGGCACCGTGATGAGCTGAAACTTGACGCCGATCTTTCCCGCGGGGTTACCGTCGATCTCGAGCCAGTCGAAGAACATGGTGCGCCCCTTGAGCGCACCAGGTGTGTAGAGCTCACTGCGGCGCTCGACCGGGAACAGGTTGCGCACCGCCTTGAGGTTGGTGGTCTTTCCTGCCAGCGCCGCCCCGTCGAAGACGATCCGCGCAACCAGGCAGCGGCGGTCGGTGTCGTAGGCAGCCATCGATGCGACGGGAACGGAGCATAGAGGCCCACGTGTCGCGCGGGAACCCCTGACTTCGCCGGAACGACCGCCCCAAGGGCCTGGCGTCATCGCCGCCCTGCCCGTCTCAGGTCGACCAGCCGCCCCGTATCCTTGCAGGCGTTGGCGATCGCGCTGCCGTCAGCGATGTGGACTCCGTGCAGGTCCTTGGGTGCTCGTCCTTGGGTGCTCGTCCTTGGGTGCTCATCCTTGGGCGAACTGGCCGAGGACGGCGAACGAGCCACGATGCCCTGGTACGGGCGCCTCGCGAGCTCGAGCGCGGAGCTCGAGGCGTTCCTCCTGCCCAACGACCACGGAGCGGTCGGTCCTCGACGTTTCGGCCGGCAACGAGCGGGAGCGTTCGAACGCGGGGGCGGTCCATGGGATCGGTCTGACCTGCTGGTGGTAGGGGAGAGCCCCGAGCCCGTTGCCGGATGGAAGCGGTGGGGACGGGGAACGACCCCACCAGGGTCCCTTCGCCAGCTGCTGCCCTCGCCGAGCCGTCTACGGTGCCGGCGGCCCGGGCCAGGACTTCACGAGCTTGAACCGCTCGAGCTCGGGGACGGCGCCGATCAGGATTTCGCCGTCGAGCTCGACCCACGCGTGCGCGGTTAGGGGACCGTCGCCGTCGCGCGCCACCCCGAAGCAGAGGGAGGCCCCTCCGCCCCGGCGCCGGAGCAGGAGCTGGGTGGCCAGAGCGCGCGGCAAGCACGGAAGCGCGCGCGGAAAGGGCCGACTCACGCGTTCCACGGCCTGCACCACGTCGGCGAGCTCCTCGGGTGGCAATCGCGCTGACCCAAGCGGCGCGTCCACGCGCAGCCAGCGGCTCCACCGCCGAAACGGGGTGAGCGCGAGCAGGACCTTGATCCCTCCGAGGGCAAGTGCAGCCTCGAGCGCGAGCCTCTGTCGTCGCCGTGACTGGCCGAGGAATCGCCGAACACGGTGGCCCACCGAGGGGCGGTTGGTGGAGGCGGGCGGCACCATCCAGCACGGTACACCCGTGGACGTTCGATCGAGAAGCTGCCCGTAGCTCCCCGCCAGGTGGGTTTGGGGGGCGGCGGTCCGCCTGGCCAGGCGATCGGGGCTCACCGGCGTCCAGCGGCGTCTTCCGGTCGCCCGCGGGCACGGTCCCCAGGGGTCCCAGACGGGGGCCACGGAGGGGCCCGGCCGGCTATCCCCGGTTCGGGTCGGTGACCTCGGCACGGAGCCGGGGGAGGGCGCCGGGATAGCGTTCGTTCACGAAGGCGATCAGCTTCTCCCGTACCTCGCAGCGCAGGTTCCACTGGTCGCCGGAGTTCCTCGCGCCAAATAGCGGACGAACCACCATCGCGCGGTCGGTTGTCCCCGTCACCTGGACGTTGTTCACCTTTCGGTCCCAGTAGGGACTCGCTTCGAGGATCCGGGTAAGCTCGCCCCGGATCGCGTCGACCGGGACCGAGAAGTCCAGGGTAAGCTCGATCGTGCCCAGCAGATCCGCGGAGACGCGGGTCCAGTTCTGAAAGGGCTTCTCGATGAAGTAGGTGATGGGAACCACCAAGCGCCGGAGATCCCAGATCCGAACGACCACGAAGGTGAGCGTGATCTCCTCGATCCAACCCCACTCCCCTTCCACGATGACCACGTCGTCGATGCGAATCGGCTGCGCGATCGCGATCTGCACGCCCGCTACCACGGTTGCGATGCTGCGCTGAGCCGCGAACCCGATCACCACGCCGGCGACACCGGCGGAGGCCAGCAGACCCGCACCGATCTGACGAACCGACTCGAACGTCACCAGCGCCGCCCCGACCGTCAGCACACTGATCAGGAAGGACAGGATGTTTCGGAGTCCCCGGGTCTGGGTGAACAATTGCCGTGCGCGAAGGTTGTCCGAGTCGGTCGCTTCCAGACGCCGTCGCACGACGTCCTCCGCCGACTGCACCGTCTTCGCCAGGGCCCAGCCGGCCCCGAAGATCACCGCGATGAGCAACCCGTGCCGAAGGTCCGCGAGCGTCCTCTCCGGCAGGGTGATGAGTGGGAACACGAGGTAGATGCCGAGCAGAGGCCCCAGCCACTGGATGGGTCGCCGAAGGTGCTCGGAGACCGCGTCATCGACCGTCGTATCGGTCTTTCTGGCCCAGCGGCGCATTGCTCGAACCAGCAGTCCGGCCACCAGTCGCCCCACCACCCACGCCGTGCCGACGCACGCCACGGACCAGACGAGGTCTGCCCAACCGTAGGCGGAGAAACGATCCAGCCAACTGCGCAGCACCATCGGGATGACCGCGGCGTCCTCCGCAGACTGAGCCATCGCGGCCCCCATCCCTCCAACTTTCGCAGAAAACAGTTCATCCATCAGGGACCCCTTGAAGCCGGGCGCCGAAGACGTGGGGACGATTGCGCTCACCCTCTCGTGGACGACCCGGGTAGACTCTGGGGGGTAGTCGGGCCGAGGGCAAGGCCCGAGCCCAGTCGCTGCCCGCTGATCTACTAGGTCTCATGACTCGCGCGTCACGCGGGGGGGTCGAGCAGCCCGGTGGATCGGCGCCGGAGGCGCCCGCCGCTCATCGAGCAGCGAGGAGGGGGAGGGCTGGCTTCCTCCGCCCGTGAAGAAGCCAAGCGCGGGCACGATCCGCCGCCGTGCTTGGGTCGCGGGCCTGTCCCGCGGCAGGAGCCGGGTTTCTGCACTCGGCGGCGGCGACCGCGGGGTCTGATGACGGATCCGCAGCCTCGAGGCGGTCGCGTTCGTGTCGGCTCCGGAGGAGGCCGCGGCCAGGGGCGCTCCGCTTCGGCTCGTTCCGTGCCGAGCAGCCGCCCGCCCCGTGGGCTCAGTCGGGGCGCGCGGCGCCGCACAGGCTTGGAGGAGCAGCGGGCCCAGGAATACCACCCACGAGAGCGCCGCCAGCGCCCGGCGGCTGCTGGCGCTCTGGCGCTGTCCGGCCCATGGATGCGGCGGGAGCGAGCCGGCTTGATCATTGCCATACGGCGGGGAGGAACGGGCCATCGTCCGCGCAGCATGCCACGGATTGGAGGCGCGGCGGCTCGTTCGGAGACCGGGGCGGATTCCGGTGTGTCATCGTCCTCGCCGGGTCGGCGTGGCCTCGCACGGACGCGTTCCCAGCGCCGCCGTTGCTGTCGGCAACCTGATCGGTGCTCTAGCCGCGGTCTGCGGCGAGCGCCTTGGCCCGGCGCGCCGCGGCCCAGACGAGGGTAGCGGCGTCGAAGCCGCCAGAGCTCCGCGGCGTGCAACGCGCAATCCGCTCGAACGCGGCGCGTGCTTGGGCGTTCTCGCCGCGCTGCAGCAGGACCTCGCCGAGCAGGAACCATCCCGCCAGGTGATCGGGCTCCGCGTTCAGCAGATCGGTCAGCAGTGTCTCTGCCGCCGCGAGCTCACCTGCGCCGAGGAGACGCGCCGCCACCTCGATCGGAGCGGGCGGCGCCGGCGTTGGCTCGATGGTGACGGGCGCTGCCCAAGACGCACGACTCGACGGCGGTGAATCCTGTCCCCGAACTGCGAGAAACCCGACCGCCGCGCCTCGGGTCAGGCATTCCGGCAGGGGAAGGACCGTGTCGGCTGGTGACACCAGCAGGCTACCCGAGCCCCGGAGGTGGCTGGCCAGATGCTGGAGGATGGCTGGGACCTCCTCGCGCGGGAAGTAGATGAGCACGTTGCGGCAGAGGATTACGTCGAAGGGACCTCTCCCCATCGTGGCGCGCGGACCGACCAGGGATGCGACCTCGAATCGAATCGCTTGTCGGATGGTGTTCGGGGCCTCCCAGTGCGTGGCCGAAGCGGGGCCTGGCAGCCGTCCGCCGCGGCGCCGTGAGTAGCGACCGGCCCTGGCCACTTGGATCGCGCGGGGATTGACGTCGGTGGCGAGGATCTCGACCGGGACCTGAACCTCTACCGCGCACACGGCGACGCTGTAGGCCTCCTCTCCCGTCGCGCAGCCGGCGCACCACACCGACACCGGTCGTGGTCCGCGTTTGGCGACGCGGCGAAGCAGTCGTCGAAGATACTCGAACTGCTCGGGATGCCGAAAGAAAGAGGTGTGGGGCACCGTAGCGGCGTCGATCAGCTCTCCGAGCCACGGCGAGGGCACCTCGCCCACGAGGTCCGCGAGCAGAGCGAGCTCGGTCTTGTGGTTCGCTCGAGCCAGGTCCCGGACCCGGTCGTAGATGGGTTGAGGCCATCGCGAGGGGGTGTGGCCGAGATGGGGCAGCAACAGCCGCCTGAGCTGACGGTCGATGGCGTCTCTATCGACCATGGCTCAAGACCCTCCTGACGCGAGCGCCGAGCTCTGTGCCGCGGATGGCCTGCACGGCGCGCGAAGCAGCGAGCGCCGCTAGCGGCATGGACGTGGCTCCGCAATCGTCGGGGTGGAGAGCGAAGCAGGCTGCGCCTTGCTGTGCGAGAAGCGCCATACCGCGCGCTCCATCATTGCCGAGGCCGGAGAGCATCACCGCCACGATGCGGCGACCGAGCCGCGCGGCGGAGGTCAGCAGCATATCCGCGGAAGGACGATGCCCGTTTACGGGGGGGGCATCCGAGAGGTGGATCCGCTCTCTCCGGTCGATCTCCATGTGCCAGCCGAACGGAGCGACGAGTACCCCGGGCGCCAGCGAGTCACCTTCACGGGCTGGGCGGGCCACGACCCCGGTCAGACCGAGCATTCGGGCGAGATCCTCCTCTCTGCCCTCTGGCAGGTGTTGCACGACGAGCAGCGGCACGTGAAGGTCGCGGAGGTTTCGCACAAGCGATACCAACGGGTGCACGGCGCCGGTCGACCCCGCCACCAGGACCACCCGCTCGTCGAGGATCCGTTCCCGGTGGCTCGCGGTGCGCACCATGTCACGTAGCCGCGCCGCCCCCCCAGGAAGCGACAGCTCCGACTTGCAGACATAACCCACTGCGCCCTGGGCGATGGCCTCTCGAGCCAGCGCAGAGTGCGCACGCTCGCCGCTCACAACGATGACCGCGGTTCGTGACGAGAGCTGGCGCAACGCCGAGAGCCCGCCGAGCTCGGGCATCAGCAGATCGAGCAGGATCACCTCCGCCACGCGGCTCGCAGGCAGCTCCAGGAGCTCCGCTCCGTTGCGGGCGCGGCACATCACGCGAATTCGCGGATCCTCCTCCAGGATTCGCTCGAGCGCGGCCGCGGCGACGTCAGAATCGTCGGCCACGACCACGGAGATCAGGTCTTTGCCACCTTGACGCATCGGGAGATCAGCTCACAGAGCTCCTGTTCGACGAACTTCTGCTTCGAGAGGACGGCCACCACCCCAAGCTGGCTGAGGCGCGACCGGTTCGCGTCGCTCGCTGCCGTAGTCAGGACGATGACCGGGATCCTGGACAGAGTGGGCGAGTTGCGGAGTTCGGTGACCATCTGGATCCCGTCCATGTGAGGCATCTCGAGATCGGTGAGGATCACGTCGGGCGTTTCTCGCCGCGCCATGAGCAACCCCTGCCGGCCGTCGGTCGCCTCGTCCACTCGGAGGCCGATCGAGCGCAGGACTCCGCAGAGGAGCTCGCGCGCCACCGGCGCGTCTTCGACCACGAGGGCATGGGTCTGTCGTTGCGCGGCCTGCACCGCCGCGGGGGCTGCCGCGATGCCCCGCGCAAAACCGTACAGGGCATCGACGGCGAGCAGAAGCAGGACGCCTCCATCTGGAGTGGGCGCGACGCCGCGGACGACGGGGGAGCGGAACGGCAGTTCCTCCGACGAGAGGATGTTGATCGGACGCGGGTTGTCATAGGACTCGACCGTCACCGCGAACAGACCGGCGGGGTGGTAGAGGACCATGGCCACGTCGTCCGCGCGAGGGGTTCCTCCACCGCCCAGGGCGGCCGTCAGGGCGCAGACGCGGACGAGCTCTGCCCCGGCGTCAGAGTGGATCCGAGTCCAGAGGCCGTCGCCGGCCGCCTCCACCGACTCGAGGCGAGTCACGGAATGGATGGAGCGGCTGGGCACCGCGCAACGGTGGTTGCCCGCGACCACCGGCACCGCCAGCTCCCCGCGCAGCGTGGTGGGCATGACTAGAACGACGGTGGTCCCCATCAGCCCGGTGCGCTCGAATCGAACCTGTCCCCCGGCGGCTCCCACCTCTCGGGCCACGACATCGAGCCCCACTCCCCGTCCGGAGATTTGCGTCACCTGCTCGGCGGTCGTGACCCCGTGTTCGAAGAGATACTGGAGCAGGTCCTCGTTGCTCTGGCCATCGACGTTGGCTATTCGGGACGTCAGCGTCTCGCGCAGACGACCGAAGTCGACGCCGCCGCCATCGTCGGTGATCTCGACTCGGACGCTGCCCTCGCTCTGGTCGATGGACACGCTCACCACGCCGCGTTCCGGCTTGCCGCGGCTGCGCCGAACCTCGGCCCGTTCGATGCCGTGATCGACGGCGTTGCGCACGAGGTGGATGAGCGCTGGCTCGAGCCGCTGTTCCACACCCGCGTCGAGGATGGGCGTACCGCGGACGCGAAACTCGATATCCTTGTTGACGGCGCGAGCGGTGCTGCGGCCCACGCGCTGCACTTGATTGAGGATGCGATCGGTGCTGACCACCGAGGCTCGCCCGACGACCTGCTCGAGCTCCTCCAGCGTACGACCCATCGCGAACTCATTGGCGGCCCACTCGGCCCGAACTCCAGTGAGCAGTCGGTCGATCTCGGAGCCGTATCCGAGGGTCTTCGTGATGCGTTCGGCGAGCAGCTCCGGCGAAAGGCGCGGATCGATCTCGGCCAGCAGGGCACGCAGCATGCGCTGGCCTTCGCGCAGACGCTTGTGGAAGACTTCCTGCTCGCCATAGAGCCGCCGGAGCTCGTAGATCGGCGGGCTCACGTCCTCGGGGCGCAACAGGACGGCGGCCGCCTCCGGCGGACTGGTCGCGGGCGACGGTTCGGGTCGGGGTGGCGACAGGCTGCGCGCCGGGGCGACGGGGCGATCGGCCACGAGCTCCCCGGGACGGCGCAGCTCCGCGGCGGCCGCGCGCAGGTTCGCCCGGATCCCGTCGAGATCGGCGGTCTCGTCGGTCGCCGTTGGGCCGGTCACGAGACAGATCGCCTCCATCGCGCCGAGGAGGCTGTCGCCGGTGAGCTCGGTTCGCTCGCCGGTGGCGCGGACGGCGTCCACCACCGTCTCGGCGAGCTCGGCGAGCTCGCCACAAGTGTTGAACTCGAGCATATGGGCCTCGCCCTTCACCGTGTGCAGGAGCCGGCGAAGGACGGGGAGGTTCTCGGTGCGCCCTTGCTCGTAGCCAAGCCAGAGCTCGGTGGCCTCAGCTATTCGGTCGGGCATGCCCCGACAGAACGTCGCTGTCAGATCATCGCGAGTCCGCATCGGCGACGTCGCTCCCATCGTGAGCACCGACGCGGAAGTTGCTGGCGGTCTGCTTGAGCTCGTGCGAGAGCTGGAGGAGCCCCTCGGCGTTGCGGGTGGTTTCGCCGCTGCTGCTCAACGCTTCATTCACGCCGGCAACGACATCGATGATCGCGGTCTTGACCTGAGCAGTTCCTTCGCGTTGCTGGCCGACCGCCTCCGAGATCTTGGCGGCCGCGCCGGCGGTTTCACGAGCGAGCTTGATGCCTTCCTCCGTGGCCAGCACGGAGGCGTGCGAGGCCTGGTGCATGTCGGAGACGAGCTTGCGAATGTCGCGGACCGAGTCCATGACGTGTTCGGAGAGGCGCCGCATCTCGGCGGCCACCAGCGAGAACCCGCGGCCGACCTCGCCGGCCTTGGTACCCTCGAGTCCAGCGTTCAGCGCCAAGAGATCGACCTTGTCGGCAATGTTCTGGATGAGGGAGAGGATCTCCCCGATGCGGTCAGAATGGCTGCTCACCAAGCGCGTCTGATCCGCGGTGTGCTGCGTGCTCACCAGGCTGCGATCGGCCATCTCGCGCACCGACGCCGCGTCGCGGGCCACCTGACTGGCGGCTGCTGCGAGCGCCTCGACCGTGCGCTGTATCTCCTCGAGCCCGGCGTTCTGCTGCGTGGCGGCCGCCTCCTGCTCGCGCACCGAGGAGAACATGCTGGCGGCCGCCGACGCCACCGCGCTCGAGCTGTTCGCGATTCGGGTCGTCATCTGGCGGAGATTCTCGACCATGTCGCGGAAGGCGACGAAGAGCTCGCCGTCCCCCTCGATCGAACAGGACAGGTCCCCCCCCGCGACGCGGACCGCGGACTCCTGCAGCTGGCGGAGGCGGACGTGCATCGTGGAGAACGCGCGCGCCATGTCTCCCAGCTCGTCGTGCGAGAAGCGGAGATCCAAGCTCCGTGACACGTCGCCATTCGCGATCTGCACGGCGGCCTTCCGGATATCTCGCATCGATCTGGCGAGCTGTTCCGACAGGAGTAGCGCCAAACCCAGACCGATGACCACGATCAGCCCTGATTGCAGGGCCATGGTCCTCAGCGAATCGGAGCGGCGCTGAGCGATCCTGTCGTTGCGGAGCGCCACCGCGACGGTGGCGAGCGGCGTCCCCTCCCCCTTGCGGACTCGGGCGCTGCTGATCGTCGCCCCGAGCGGCTTCCACTGCTCGAGCACCTGGGTGGATTCCGGCACCGGATTCTCACCGACGCTCGCGAGCTTCTTGCCCGCCACGTCGTACACCGCCACCCAGAGAACGAGTGGGTCCGCCCGGCCGTACTGGAGGGTTTCGGCCAGCGTTTCCACGGGCTGCTCCATGTCGATGGCAACCGCGAGCGGTCGAGCCAGCATATCGGCCATGATGGTCGCTCGCTCGCGCAGGTCCCCCTCCTGGGCCTCGGCAACGCGGCCCGGAATCAACCACATGTCGAGTACGGAGAGAACCACTGCCACGGAGGCGACCAGAGCGGCCACCTTCCACCTCAGGGACAGATATCTCTTCATCCGCAGGATATTAGCGCACAACCCGCGCTAGCCGCAGCAAGTCTGGCTGGAATCGCAGACCGACCTCGCTTGCCCGCTTCAGATTGAGCACGAGGCGCGGCGAATTCCCGTCGAGCTCCACCCCCAGCGCACATCCGCGCTCGACCTGACTGCCGTGGCTACAAACGACGATGATCCGCCGACCGTCGTCCTGGGTTGGGATTTCACCGGCGATTCCCTCCAAGCCTGCGGAAAGATATACAATTTCTGCATCGACCGCTCGGATCTTCTCGGCGGTCTTCGCCGGGTCGCTCTCGCGAGTGACCTGCACGACTTGGGTGGGCCGCTCTGCGATCTTGGTCTTCTCCAGGATCTTTTGCAGGGCCGCCATCATCACCTTGCCGTCCTCGCTCGTCTCGTTGGTCGTGCCGATCACGACCGCGAGCACGGCTTTTCCGGAGCGCTCGGCGAACCCACGCTCGTAGGCCGCGGACTTGACGATGATCGCGGAGCGGAGCGGCGGCGGGACCAAGGTCGGCGCCGCGATTGCCCAGAGGCTCAGCAAGAACAGCGGCGCCGCGGCGAGAATCCCGAGGGCCCGAGTGGGAAGCTGTCTAGGTGACTCCATGGTCCCCGTGGTCTTGTCTCCTGCTACCCCGTAGGACGAGGGTCGGGCTCTTCGATTCGACGGATTCTGGCTTTTCGGATCGCGGGTTGAATCGCTGCAGGTCCACGAGCCAAAGCAGCGCATCGTCCAACTCCGCGAGGCCCACCACGTGAGGCAGATCCAGCGCATCCTCGAGCAGCGGGGAGAGCTGCCAGACCGAGGTTGGGGCGATTCGGCCCAGGCGGACCTGGGAACACCGCAGAAATTTCGGACCGACGCCGGTTTGGACCTCGATCAGACGGTCCATCTGCGGGGGGGGCTCGGGCAGTCCCGCTGGCCAGTACTCGAGCGGCCAGAGCTCGATCGGGTCGTGCCCTCCCGCCCATTCCTCCGCTCCGATGACCTGTCGGGATGGCACGGCACAGCGGATCCCCAAGTGGGACAGGAGGAGGACGTCGCTCATGCCGTTCCCATGCGCCGCTTGACATCCTGCACGGTCGCCACCAGTTGGTCGAGCTGCGATTTCGATATGGTCGCCTCGGCCTGTACCTCCAACGCGAGCGACTGGAGCTCGGTCTCGGCGGCGCCGGACACCAAGATCACCCCGATGTTCTTGAACCGGGGATTGCTCCGGAACAGGGCCGCGAGTCGGTCTCCGCGCATGGCGGGCATGAGCACGTCGATCACGACCACGTCCACCCGGTTGCTCAGCATGGCTCGCGTGGCGCCGATCGGCGACGGGAGGCCGATGACGTGCATTCCGGCATCCTCCAGGATGGCTTCCATCTTGCTCCTGGCAATCTCGCTGTCGTCGATGACCAGAACGGTCATGACGGGCTTGCTGCTCTGAAGGTTCATTCCAGCCATTCCACCGGAACGCGCACTTCTCAGGGTAACCTGACCTCAGGTTCACGGCAAGTTGCTCCCTTTCGGGCCTCTCGGGTCGATGGCCTCCCCGGGGATCCGCTCGATTGGGCTCGCGTGCCTTCCGGCCGAACCATCCGTTGACCTCGAAGGCGCCGATCGCCCACCCTGTCGGTGGCTCCCGATCCAGGGTCCTGAGCTCGCACAGAGGCTCCGTGTCGACCGGCTTGTCTGTCTCCGGCCCTGGCAGCATCATGGTGATCATCGCATGAGTCACGATCTGAGCGAATTCGTGGACCTCGAGTCCGGATGGTCGGAGGCGGCCGACGAGCGTTCCGCCACCTGCTCGCGGGATGTCTTCGTGTTCCAATACGGCAGTCAGACCTACGCGGTGAGTGCCTTCCGCGTGGCAGGGGTGATTCCATGGCGAGAGCCGGTCCCGCTCCCTCGCAGCGACCCGCGAGTGAGCGGGGTGATCCAGGACCGCGGCCGGATCGTCGTGATGATGGTGCACCCTAGCGGTGAGGGCGTGGCCGACCCGGAGGCGGACATCCGTCGGATCATCATCTGCGAAAGCGAGCGGGGCTTCGTCGGGCTTCCCGCGACGAGCACGGTGACCGTCGGGCCCGTGGAATTTGCCCGCGAACCGAACGCGCTGGGTACGGTGGACACCAGCGCCGGAGTCCTCACCTACCTCGATCCAAGCTCGTACGTCCAGCGTTGATGCTCCCACGCCGCCCGGAGTATCGATAGCTGAGGAGCGGTGACCAGGCTCGGACGGAGCGGTTCTCCTTGCCGGGGGCGGAAGCGCGTTCCAGAGCCCCGCTGTCGACGCTTGTGCCAAGATCGGTGTTCGGGTGCGTCATCTCTCGCGGCGAGCGAAATGGATGACGGTCGGGCCGAGACGAACGGTCTGCACAACCTGCGCATCGTGATGACCGAAGACGACGCGGACTGGCTCTTCGACGCCAAGAACCTCATGAGCAACGACCGCCTCGGTGCTACAGTCGTCCATGAGGAGCGGGACGTCTACTACGACGTTGGCTTGCGCCTCAAGAGCAGCCAGCGCGGCAGACCCGTATCCGGGCGGGTGGGATTCGCGCTTCGGTTCGGCGGTGCGCAGCCGTTTCGAGGGATCTTCCGGAGCGTAATGGTGGACCGTTCGGAGACTGGTGGCTTCGGCCAGCGAGAGATGCTCTTCAACCAGGCCATGAACCGAGCCGGCAGCGTGACGAGCCAGTACGACGACCTCATCCAGGTGATCACGCCACGGCCAGAACACACGGGCTCCGCGCAGCTGCAGCTGGCGCGCTTCAGTGATGTTATGCTCGACGGTCAGTTCGACCGCGGTGGGGACGGCATGCTGTTCGAGTACGAGCTCATCTACTACCCGCAGACGACCGACGATGGTACGCTTGAGGGCTTCAAGCTCCCGCAACCATCACTCTGTGATGGGGGTCGGGATCGGCGATCTCGGTGATGACCAAGAAGCCTACCGAGGGCCGTATCTCGTCAAGAACAACTGGTGGCGGGATGACTACCGAGGCCTCGTTGGGTTCTGCCAGGTCTTCGGGTCGACGGGGGACGAGTTCGAAGCCCACCTCGAGGAGGTCATCGATGTCGATGAATGGCTTTGCGCCTTCGCCTTCGCGACCCTGAGCGGCGCCGTGGACAACTACGCCACGGGCGCGGCGCACAACGCGAACTTCTACGTTCGTCCAGCGGATGGCCGGGTGCTCTACTTTCTGTACGACCTCGACCTCTACAGCGGGTCGCCGGAGGGGCCGCTCGTTGGAACCGATGATCTCGCGAAGCTCGTCGCCACGCCGGCGCGAGCGCGGACCTACTACGGCCACCTTTACGACATCGTCACGACGGCCTATAACGGCGAGTAGCTCGCCCACCACGGTGGACAGCTGGGGAGGTTGCTCCCTGGCCAGGATTTCGCCGCACACCTGCGGTTCGCGAGCGACCGTGCGGAATGGGTGCTGCATCGCGCGCCCGACGCAATCATGATCGCCTTCCCGTCCGTCGACTTCCAGATCACCACCAACGGTGGCGCTCCGCTCACGGTGGAGAGCCCGACCGTGAGCCTCGGTGGCTCCGGTTGGATCGACGTGCAACAGGTCAGGGTTCCCGATTCGAGTGCCCCCCTCACCCTCGGCTGGCCCAGCCAGACATCGTGGGAAGCGACGCTCGAGCTCCGGTGCGGGACGAATACGGTGGAGCTCGAGGCCCTCGATCGGCACGGGCACCTCGTCGGCAGCGACTCGCTCGCGGTCACCAGATCGGGCAGCGGCTGCCCGTGATTCGGCGCCGTCGGCACGGCAGCGCAGCAACGCGAGCCGGCTTCGGATACCATGCGCCCGTGCCGCGAATGCCGTCGCTCGCGCTGCTCGCCCTGCTGGTGCTCGCCACCCGCCGGGCACCCGCGGAGGAGCGGGTGCCGATCCGCGCCACCTACTCGGCGCCCAGCGCTTGTCCCTGCAGCGAGGAGCTGGTCCGACAGGTGCTCGCACGGAGCGATCGGCTCCGCGTGGCCCACGGTGACGAACTCGCCCGCGAGCTCGTGTTCGAGATTTCCTCGGTGGAGGATGGATACCGTGGCACCTTCGCGCTGTCCGTCGGTGCGGGGACGACGGACCGCCGCGCGGTCGCGGCCGAGGACTGCGCCGAGGTTGTCCGCGCGCTCGGACTGATCGCCGCCCTGGCCATCGATCCTCAAGCCCGGCTCGAGTTCGAGCCGCGCAATGCCGAAGCAAGCGCGGACGCGCCGGCACCGGTGACCCCGCCCCCGGCCAGCCCCGCGGCTCCACCTCCCGTGGCCGCGGCGGTCCCCGGTCCCGCTCCCCGTAGAAATACCCCTTCGCAATCGCTGTCCGGTGCCGTGGGCCTGCGGCTCGAGATGGCGACCGGTTTGGGGTCCATCCTCGTCCTGGTGCCCCGCGCGGTATCCGACATCACTCTTCCCCGCGAGGTGAGGCTGGCCCTCTCGGTGGGAGGTACCCGGAGCGTGGTGCAGCGGGACCGAGTGTCCACTGCGCTCACTCTGGCGACGGCACGGCTCGAACTCTGTGTTCCAGCCGTGCAGCGAGCCATGGTCCTGGCACCCTGCGGGGGCTTGGATATCGGCCGTCTCTGGGCCCGCCCCAGCCAGGATTCCGAGCTCGACCAAATGGAGGAAGACTCCCGGCTCTGGCTTGCCCCGTTGGTCGGGCTCCGCCTCGCCTGGAGTCCAGCTCGCGAACCCACGGGCACCCGTCTGGAGGCCGAGACGATCCTTGCGGCCATCTGGCCAACCATCCGGGGCGACTACTACTTCCGGTCCAACGAGGAGATGGTGAGGGTTCACGAGGTCCCGGTGGTCGCGGGATTCCTTGGGGTGGGGCTGGGGCTTCGATTCGGTGATCGATAGGTGCCGTCGCGGCAATGGGCCGAGAGATGTTGGCCGGGAATTGCGCCGAGGAGACGACCGACGGAACGGCCGGAAGCCCTGGCTCGATCGATGGGTCTCCCTCGTTCGAGGCGGAGTTCGACCATGTCTGGCGGGTCTTGCGCCGTCTGGGATTGTCACCGGCCGACGCGGACGACGCCGCGCAAGATGTGTGTCTGGTGGCGCTCCGGCGAGGCGCGGAGATCCAGCGGGAGAGGCGTCGCGCGTTCCTCACCGCCACGGCGGTGAACGTGGCGGGCACGCTCCGTCGCACCATTGCGCGTCGGCGCCTCTCTGCCAGCGCCGTGCCCGACGAGCTGCCGAGCCACGATCTCGATCCGGAGGCGCTCAGCCTCGAACGACGACGCCTCCAGCAGCTCGACGAGATCCTGGCTGGCCTCGACTGGGAACTCCGCGCGCCGTTCGTGCTCTTCGAGCTGGAGGAGCTCACGGCGCAGGAGGTCGCCGAGCTCTTGACCATCCCCGTGGGGACGGTGGCTTCGCGGGTTCGCCGCGCCCGCGAGCAGTTCCGCGAGGCGGCCAGACGCGTGAGGGCTCGAGACCGAACCGGAGGTGTACGTTGACGCCACCACTCAGACACTGGACGCGTGACGGAGCCGACGACTTCGAACGCGAGCTCATCGCTACTGGAGCGCGCGAGCTTCCGACTGCGGCAGCGCGGCGTCGGGCCATCGCGTTCCTCCATGGGGCTTCGGCCACGGCCGTGGCATCGGCCGCGACGGCGGCAGCTTCGACCACTCCCGTCGCGGCTGGCCTCACGGTGGCCGCAGTCGCGAAGTGGACCGGCGTCGGGCTCGTGGTGGGTCTGGCGTCGGTCGGCGCCGGGCACGCGGTGCTCTCCGCCCGCGTCCCCGCGGCGGGGCCCCCGGCGGTCTCTTCGGCAGTGTCGAGCGCGCCCCCGATCGCTTCTCGGGAGACCCGTCGGCAGGCAGCGCCCGCCCCGTGCCCGTCGGTGGATCGAGTCGCCGCCCCGGTGACGGCGTCCACGCGTCCGCGCGCCGAGAAGGCCCCGTGCGGTCTGGGCGCAGAGCTGCGTGAGATCGAGGCGGCTCGGGCCGCGATCGCTCGCGGCGATCTCGCACGCGGTCAACGGCACCTCGATGCACACGCCGCGCTTCCCGAGCGCGCGCTCGGGCCCGAGGCGGAGCTCCTCAATCTGGAGCTCATGCTCGCGCGTGGCCAGCGAAGCCAGGCCGCCGCGCGCGCGCGCGCCTTCCTCCGGGCTAGCCCGGGTAGCCCCCACGCCGAGCGGGTTGCCGTGCTCCTCGCGCGGGCCCAGGACGAATCTCGGATCGATCCGGTGGAGTCGGGCAATGGTATGGGCGAGGAGACACCATGAAACGAATTGCTCTTGGAGGGATCGCTGCCGTTTCCGCTTGGCTCGTAGCCTGTGACGCCGACCAGGTCGAGCTCGGTAGACGCCACACCGAAATGGCGGGAGGGCCGGGGATCGGTGGCACGAACGACGGCCCGTTCGCGGGCGCACCTGGCGCGACCACCAGCGGTGGCGCCGCGACCGGAGGCAGGACCTCGGGCGGGACCGGTGCTGCCTCGGTCGGGGGGCGCGAGCATCCGACTGGCGGCGAGGCGACTGGTACTGGTGGCACCCATGGCGGAGGCGCACCCGCGACGGGCGGCGCCGCCGATGGGGGCACGACCGTCACGGGCGGGAACGGAAGCGGAGGGGCGCCGGAGACGGGTGGCCACGCTGGCGTGCCCGCGACGGGCGGGAACGGAAGCGGAGGGGTGCCGGAGACGGGTGGCCGCGCCGGCGCACCTGCGACGGGCGGGAACGGAAGCGGAGGGGTGCCGGAGACGGGTGGCCATGCCGGCGTGCCGGAGACAGGCGGCCATGCTGGCGTGCCCGCGACGGGAGGGGCCGGCGGAGTCGGAGGGTGCGAGATCCCCGTCTACTCCTCGGACTGCTCGGAGGTCCCATTCTTCGAATGCGGGTATTCGGCGGTCTGCGAAGGGAACGTGCTGCGGGCCAGCTGGCATCAACACATCTTGTGCGGCGAAGGGGAGGACTTCCAGGAGATCATTCAGAACTACGAGTGCACCTACCCCTGCTCCGAGGACTGTTACTCGTGGACGAGCTACTGGCCTGACGAGGGTGAGGAGCTCGTCCAGCGGTCCTGCGTTCCAACTGGAGGGCAGCCGCGGCGCGTGTTCGTGACCAGTGACTCTCGGACGGGTGATTTCGGGGGCGTCGCGGCGGGCGACGCTTGGTGCCAGGGGCTGGCCGATGCCCAGGACCTCGGCGGAACCTGGAAGGCCTGGCTGAGTGATGCCGCGACCTCACCAGCCGCCACGTTCACTCGTCCGGTGTCCGGCTATGTGGCGATGAACGGTGCGGTCGTGGCTGCCGACTGGGAGGGACTGGCCACCGACGACGGAAGCCTGTGGTACCCGATCCTGATGGACGAAACCCACTTCGTCGTCCCCCTCGACGCGATCGTCTGGTCCAACACCGATGCCCACGGGGACGCGGTCGGCGACCATTGCGGCGGGTGGCTCTCGACGACGGGAGTGGGGGTCATCGGCGGGGTCCGAGAATGGCCCGAATGGTCCGCGCTCTCTACGCAGGAATGCAGCTCACCCGCGCGCATCTACTGCTTCGAGCAGTAGCCTCCTCGTCGGCTCGTCCGCCGTGCAGATCCGCGGCGATCTGCACGAGCGGATCGGGCTCGAGGCAGCCCTTCGCACGAGTGCGACCCCGAGGAAGCCCTCCGGGCGAGCCTTCGCAGCCGGCTACGCGCCTTCCGGGTCCAGGCGGCGGGCTTGCGCGGAGGCCTTCCACGGCGGGTGGGTGGCGGTCTCTTGACCTCGCGCTGGATAGTGTCATCAGTGACACCAACCTCCGCCGCCGCTCGGCGACCACCAGGAACCGGACCGGTCATGAAGACCCTGCGCGTCGGCGCCGCCGCGTTGAATCAGACCCCGCTCGACTGGGACGGGAATCGGGAGCACATCCGAGCCGTGCTCCGCGCCGCGCGCGATCGGGGCGTCACCATCCTGTGCCTGCCGGAGCTCGCGCTCTGCGGCTACGGTTGCGAGGATGCCTTCCTCTCGCCCGCCGCGCGCCGGGTGGCGGAGAGCGTGCTGGTCGAGCTCCTGCCCGAGACCTGTGGGCTGGTCGTCAATCTCGGGCTGCCGGTCTTCGTGCGGGGTGCCGTGTACAATGCCTCCGCCCTGGCCTGCGACGGCAGCCTGGTCGGGGTCGTCGCGAAACGGGCCCTTGCAGGTGACGGCATCCATTACGAGCCGCGGTGGTTCAAGCCGTGGCCACGCGGTGCGCGCAGCGAGGTCGAGGTCGCCGGACGGCGGGTACCCCTCGGCGATCTCGTGTTTTCCTGCGGCGGCATCCGTGTCGGGCTCGAGATCTGCGAGGACGCCTGGGTCGTCGAGCGGCCCGCCGTGGACCTGGCCCGCGCTGCCGTTGACGTGATCCTCAACCCGAGCGCCAGCCACTTCGCCTTCGGCAAGTACCAGATCCGAGAGCGCCTCGTCGTCGAGGGTTCGCGGGCGTTTGGCGTGAGTTACCTCTACGCGAACCTCCTTGGCAACGAGGCCGGACGGACCATCTACGACGGCGACACCCTGATCGCGACGGCCGGCGAGCTCGTGGCTCGGGGGCGCCGGTTCTCCTTCTCCGACCACGAACTCATCACCGCGGTGGTCGACGTCGACGTCACGCGCACTCGCCGGGCCTGGATTACCAGCTACCGCCCCGAAGTGACGACGGAGCGCGAAGTGGCCGTCGAGCTTCCCGCCGGAACATTGACGGTCGCTACCGAGAGGACCGTCACTTTGCACCCCGCCGAGCGGGGACCCGCCAAAGAGGAGGAGTTCGCGCGCGTGATTGCCCTCGGGCTCTTCGACTACCTCCGCAAGTCGCGAGCGCGCGCCTTCGTGGTGTCGATGAGCGGAGGCGCCGACTCGAGTGCCGTCGCCTGTCTGTGTGCGCTCGCGGTGCGCTTCGCTGTCCAGGAGCTCGGCGTCGATGGAGCTCAGCGGAGACTCGCCCACGTGCCGGCGGCCGCGTCCGCAACCGACGAACGAGGGCTCGTGCACGCGTTGCTCGTCGGCGCCTACCAGGCCACGCGCAACAGCTCGGACATCACGCGACGGGCGGCGCGCGGCGTTGCTGAGGCACTCGGGGCGCGCTACTACGAGCTCGACGTCGATGCGCTCGTCGAGGGCTACCGGGAGCTCATCGCTCGCGCCATCGGGCGACCCCTCGAATGGGCCACCGATGACATCACCCTGCAGAACATCCAGGCGCGTGCGCGCAGTCCCGGCATCTGGATGCTGGCGAACCTCGAACAGGGGCTGCTTCTGACCACGAGCAACCGCTCCGAGGCGGCCCTCGGCTACGCCACCATGGACGGTGACACCTCGGGAGGGGTCAGCCCGCTCGCGGGCATCGACAAGGCCTTCCTTCGCGAGTGGCTGCGCTGGCTCGAGGTGTGCGGACCGGATGGGTCCCGTCCGATCCCCGAGCTTGCGCTCGTGAACGCGCAATCACCAACGGCCGAGCTCCGTCCTACCGGCGCCGGCCAGACCGACGAGGCCGACCTGATGCCGTACCTCGTGCTCGACGCGATCGAGCGGGCGGCGATTCGGGACAAGTGCTGGCCGCGTGAGGTGCTGACGCAGATGGTCGGGCAGTTCCCCGACTACGATCGGTCCGAGCTCCTCGCTTGGGTGGAGCGCTTCTTCACCCTCTTTAGCCGCAACCAGTGGAAGCGCGAGCGCTACGCACCTTCTTTCCACGTCGACGACGCGAACCTCGATCCGAAGACCTGGTGTCGATGGCCAATCCTCTCGGGCGGGTTCGTCCGGGAGCTCGCCGAGCTTCGCGCCGAGGAGAGCCGCACCGGTCTGGAAGTCGGAGCGGGTCGAGGAGCTCCCTCGGCGAAAGGGGGCTAGAGCACCGATTGGGTTTCAAGCAGCAACGGCGCCGCTGGCAACGTATCCCTGCCTGGCAACCATCGGTGCCAGGGTCGTCAGGTCAGGGTTGCCAGGCCAGGGGTTGCCAGAAGCGAGAGCAGGCTTCCAACGGCGCTTTCGGGGAGATCCGCTGCCGGTTCGGTGCGCTAGGTTGTTGACCTGACGCAGCAATCAACCCGATTGCTGCTCCAGATCGGCTTGCGGTTCGACCGCGGCTCGGCCAGCCCACGGCGCTACGACTCCGGTGAGGACGCGGCCGGTTCGGCAGACTCCGTCGCCGCGATTGCCGCGACCTTCGGCGGACCCCAATGCCCCGCTGCCGCAGCAACAGCGCGCCGAAGGGCGGCCGCGCCGGACACCAGTGCCGTCTGCGCAGGCGCCGCGGTCCTCGTTCGCCGCGACGCGAGCGCGCCCGTGAGCCCACGGTGCTCGGCCCCGCGACCCGCTTCCGGCGGCCTCTGCGTCCTGCTAGATTGGCCCAAACCGGGGACGAGATGCCTGGATCTTCCTGCGAGGCGTACCGCACAGCAGTCCACCTGCCACGTCTGGGTCGTCGACGTCCGACGGGCGCTCGATCTCGCGCGCCCGTCGCGTTTGGCGAGGAACCGCGGCGCCCGATCCCGAACGGGCAAGCCTGACTTCGTCGGGGCTCGATGCCGAGAGAAGACCGGTCACCAGTCGATCGCGCAGGACACGAGTGGCGCGCATCGATCCGCAGGGTCCGGGAGAGGCTCGGTGCCCTGCTGCGCGGCCCGGCCGTCCATCGCTTCCTGGGTCGTCTCGCCCGATGGCAGACCAGGAACCTTGCGGCGGCCGTGGCGCTCGGTCTGCTCGAGATCCCGCACGTGCTCTTCTTTTTCCCCGCCGCGGCTTCGGACGCGGCAGGATTTGCCTGGTATCTGTCGCAAGCCATCGCGACCTTCATGGCGCTCGGCGTTCCAGTCGTCTTGACCCTCGCCGTCTTCGAGGACTGGGCGATCGCCCGCATCGACCACGTGAACCCCGCCTATCCCGCCACCTTCACCGTCAGTGCGATCCTCGCCGCCCTCCTTGTCGAGACAGTGTTCTCCTTCACTGGAGTCGACCAATCGCGACAATTCCCCGAGCGCGTGGCGCTGCTGCGGTGGTTCTTCGAATTCGCCGTATTGGCGGTCGTGGCCGCGCTTGCCGTCGGCGCCATCCATCCCGCGGTCAGGTACATGCTGCGGTACACGCCCAACCTCCGCCATCCCCGCGTAGCATTCGCGTCGAGCTGCCTCCTGATCGTGTGCGCCGGAGTGGTCGCGGTGGATTTCGCGCTGTTCTCCGTACATCTCGAGCCATTTGCCATCGTGATCGTCGGCGCCAGCGCGCTGCTGCTCATCCTCGCGGTCTTCTGCGTGGTTCCTCGGGTGAGCCTCCGCGCGGCCCGAGGCGGGGTCATCGCTTCGGGTCTGGTGTGGCTGCTGCAGCCGATCGGGCCCTGGCGTGACCATCACGCGAGATTCGTGACCGCCAACCATTCCCCGCTCTGCCGCTCTGTCACCGTCTGGTTCGATCTCCTGACGGATTTCGATGGCGACCATGCTGCCTCGAGGTGGTGGGGGGGCACGGATTGCGACGACGGGGACCCCCACCGGAATCCGATGCGGAGGGAAACGCCGGACGACGGGGTGGACCAGGATTGCTCGGGCAAAGACTCGGTGGGAAACCAAACCCAAGTACGACTCGTGCCCCTCCGCGCGGGCTGCTCCGCGTCCCCCGATCGGCCATCCATCCTCCTCATCTCCCTCGATGCGCTCCGTGCCTCGGCTGTTCGTCCCGAAGTGATGCCGAACCTCGCGTTGCTTGGCACCGTCTCCACCACATTCAACCGCGCCTACACGGCCGCCCCGGACACCATCAACAGCGTGTTGGCCACCTTCTCGGGACGACCGTACACCGACCTTACTTCGGCGAATCCGATCGGTAGCACCCGCCACTGTGCGAGTGAACCGTTCACCAGGGCGTTGCAGCAGAGCGGATATCGCAACGGATTCTTCTGCCTCGTCTCGCTGCCGCAGGCGGCCAGCATCGGGTTCGACGACGTCAACCCGTATTCGCGGCCGCTCGATCCGGCGAAGGCCGGGCTGTTCGTTGCGGAGGGGGAGTTGGTCTCCGCGCAGTTGACCAACGCCGCCATGGAATACATCGAGGCGCGCGGTTCCGCACCGTACTTCTTGTGGGTTCACTACACGGACACCCACGCACCCTACAACGGACCGCCGAACATCGCGCCGGGCAGCGAGCCCCTGACGCCGTACGAAACGACCGCGGCCTATGCGGACTTCCACATCGGCCGGCTGCTGCGGTTTCTCGAGCAATCCGGGCGAGGGAGCCGAACCGTGGTGGTCGTCACGGCCGATCACGGGGAGGACCTAGGGCAACGTGGCAAGGAGGGTCACGGGCCGTTCCTCTTCGAGGAGTCCATCCACGTGCCGCTCATCCTTCGCATTCCCGGATGTCCAAGCCGGGAGGTCGACGCTCCGGTCAGTCTCACGCAGCTCGGTGCGACCCTGGCCTCGTTTGGCGGGGCAAGGACCGAGGGGCTCCCCTTGTACCTCGAGAGCGATCCGGAGCTGCCGGTGGTGGCAGAGAGCCTGGAGGCCGAAGGAGCCGCGGTGGCCCTGCTGCGCGCATTCATGGTGTCGCGCTACAAGCTGATCGTGGACGTGAAACGTGGCGGTCGGATGCTGTTCGATCTCGCGGAGGATCCCGAGGAGAGGCACGACATCTACCGACGCCGACCCGAGGTCACCGCGCAGATGGAGCAGCGGTACCAGGATTGGCTCGACCGAGCGAATCCCGGCTGGACCCCCGGCTGCACCCTCGGCTGGCGTCTGGATGGCGGCCCCCTCGTGCTAGGGGATGCCCCGCTCTAGCCTCCGCGCTGGAGCCCGACCTCGCCTCGCGATCCGGGCCCCCCCTTCTCGTTCAACGCGCCGCCAACTCCGCTGCCGCGATCACCGCCTGTCCGAGGCTCACTCCTCCGTCGTTGGGCGGTACCTGCCGATGCACGAGGACCCGGAATCCCGCCTGCGTGAGGAGGGTGTGGCTTTGCTCGGTGAGCAGGCGATTCTGGAAGCACCCTCCGGTCAGGACGATGGTCGGGCAGGCGACGTGGCGGGCGGCGGCGACGATTGCGTCGGCGAGCCCCGCGTGGAAGCGCGCGGCGACGGTCGAGACGTCGGTCCCGCGCTCGACGTCGTGCAGCACCGCCTGGATCATCGGAGCCCAGTCGAGGATCGCGGGTTCCTCGCGCGGGCTGGTGACGAGCGGGCAGGGGTAGGGGGACGCCGTGCCCCGGGCACGGCGCGCGGCGTATTCGAGCTCCATGGCGGCCTGTCCCTCGAAGCGGACGCGCGGCCGTAGGCCCGCTAGCGCCGCGACCGCGTCGAACAGCCGTCCCGCGCTCGTGGTGAGCGGAGAGCTCACGCTGCGCTCGAGCATGCGGTCGAGCACCGCGCGCTCGGCAGGTGGGAAGGCGGCAAGCGGTGCGGCTCCCCCGGCGGCGGCGCGTTCCAGGAGATGCGCTGCGTGGAGGACGGCGTAGGCCGAGCGGCGCGGCTCCCGCGCGGCCGCGTCGCCTCCGGGGAGGCGAAACGCTCGGAGGTGCACGACCCGCCGACAGCCGCGAGCGTCGCCGAGGAGGAATTCTCCCCCCCATATCGACCCGTCGGGGCCGAGGCCGGTGCCGTCCCAGGTGACGCCGAGCGCCGGGCCTTCATGGCGATGCTCCGCGAGGCAGGCGGCGAGGTGCGCGTGGTGGTGTTGAACGGCGACTGGGCGTGCGGCGAAGAGCTTCGCCTGCCACTCGGGAGCGTCTGGCGCTGCCCCCGCCTCGCGCATCGCTCCGAGCCACACGGTGGACGCATGGTCCGGGTGCAGATCGTGGGCGACCGCGGCCGGTGACGCGGCGTAAAGGTCGAGGAAGTCGCGCACGATCCGGGCGTGCGCGTCCGCTGCGATCGCATTCTCGAGGTCACCGACGTGTTGGCTCACGAAGGCCTCGTCACCGACCACGAGCGTGATCGAGTTCTTGAGATGGGGGCCGACCGCGAGCACCGTGGGGCCAGCAGCCGCGAGCCGGAGGGGGCGGGGTGAAAAGCCGCGGGAGCGTCGGAGGAGCTGGGGACCTCCTGCCACGACGGCCGCCACGCTGTCGTCCACCTGACGCGCGATGGGACGGTCGTGCAGGAGGAAGCGATCCGCGATGTGGCCGAGTCGGGCGCGCGCTTCGTCGGGGGTCGTGCAAATGGGTTCCTCGCTGGTGTTGCCGCTCGTAGCGACCACCACGCGGCCGAGCTTGGCGAGCAGGAGCCGGTGGAGGGGCGTGTACGGCAGCATCACGCCGAGGAACGGGTTCTGCGGAGCGACCTCGTCAGCGACTGCGGCGCCCGCCCGTCGCGGGAGGAGCACGATCGGCGACTCCGGACTCTCTAGCAGCGTCCGGGCCGCCGCGTCGACCTCGCAGAGGGTCTCGGCGGCATCGAGGCTCGGGACCATCACCGCCAACGGCTTCTCCCATCGCCCCTTGCGCCTGCGCAGCGCAGCGACGGCGGTGGCGTTCGTGGCGTCGACGATCAGGTGAAAGCCACCGAGGCCGTGGAGCGCCAGGACTCCGCCGCCTCGGACCACCGCGGCCGCCGTCTCGAGCGCCGCCGCGCCTTGGGCGAGCGAGGAGCCGGCCGCGTCCGTGAGCAGGATGGATGGCCCACAATCTGGGCATGCGTTCGGCTGGGCGTGGAAGCGACGGTCGTGCGGGTCGGCGTACTCGGCGGCGCACCGCGCGCACATCACGAAACCTCGCATCGTCGTGTGGGGGCGGTCGTAGGGCAGCCGCTCGATGATACTGAAGCGCGGACCGCAGCGGGTGCAGTTGGTGAACGGGTAGCCGAACCGGCGATCGCCCGGATCGCCGAGCTCGCGCGCGCAGTCGGCGCAGATCGCCAGATCGGGGAGCAGGACCGCCGTGGGCGCTCCCACCACGCTGCTCGCATGAATGACGAAGCTCGGCTCGCCGTTCGCGGGAATGGTCGTTCGTGCCACCAGCTCGGGGGTCGACGCCGGGGGCTTCTCGTGGTGTAGCCGCCGCTCGAACTCCGCGAGGACAGGTTGCGTCCCCTCGATCTCGATCGTCACCCCGCCTGGGTCATTGGCGACGAAACCGCTGAGCCCGAGGTCGTTCGCGAGCTGGTAGACGAAGGGGCGGAAACCGACGCCCTGCACGGCGCCGCGAAGGCGCATCCGCCAGCGCAGGTTCGCGGTCGCTTGTGGGGGGCTCGGCATCCTCCTCCCGAGTGTCGGCGAGATCGCATCGACCCTCAAGCACGGGGTTCGGGGACCGTTGCGGAAGAGGCTCCGCCCCGGCCGCCGGCATGGCTCCTGCCATCATGTCGAATCCGACTCCCGCACCGGAGGTGGCGCCCGGGTTCACCCCCCTCGCCCGGAAGCGTGGCGGCGACCGTGCCGACGACCGTTAGTCGCCGCCCGGGAAATCGGTGGGACTGGAGGTTGGGGCCGTTGGCGTCGTCGTCGCGGGTGGGTTGCCGATCTGGGGTAGGTTGGTGTCCATCCAGGCCAGGCGCTCGACGAGGAAGCTCCGCATGACCTCGACCTGCTCCTCCCAGGTGGGCACGGTCGGGCCCCCGACGAAGCCGGTGCTGGAGGTGATGATGTCCTCCACCGGCCATTTGGCAAAATCGCGAACGATGGCCTGCTGGAGGGGCGTCGTGAACTCCGTGATGCGCGCCTCGAGCGCCGCCTGGGAGAGGAGCGTCTGCCGGAGCTCGGTGTAGCGAGCCACAACCTGGTTCACGAACGCCGGATCGGTGACGAGCTTCGGATACCAGTTGTTCACGTTGCGTTGGCCGTGGACGCGCCAGCCAGTCTGGTTGCTCGTGTCCGGCAGAGGATTCATGGCGCCGACCCCGCCGAGCGCGAAATTGTAGTCCCAGAGTGGGCCAGCGTTGATCTTTCCGTCCCGATCCTTGAAGTAGAAGGCGCTCCGCACATAGGAATCGACGTCCATCGTCATCTCGCAAATAAGGAGGTAGTCGATGAAAGAGGGAACATCGATGTACGCCGTGTAGTCACCAACGGGGGTGAGGTGCAGTGTGTCGTGGAACTCCTGGACGTACTGCGTCAGCCAGGTCTGCTGCGGCTCGATCAGCGGCTCCGGGTCGACGACCTCGAGGTCCGTCCAGCAGGTGCCGGGCTCGGCGGCCGCGCCTCGGCCGCCAGTGCCGCCGGGGAAGCCGGGGAAGCCGAAGCCCGAGATGGGGTCGGAGCCGGTGCAGGTCAACGTGGGCTCCTCCGCGGCCATCTGGTCGAACTTGAAGATGTACCCGCCGGTGATGTCCGGCAGCGCGGTGTCTTCCTCCTTGAGCTGAGCAAGGTTGGTGCGGACCTTGTTGTTCTTGATGGTCTCCGTCACCCAGTAGATGCCCTGATAGTCGCCCTCGCCGATCGGGTGCGCCTCGTAGTTGATGTAGAGCTCGGCGAAGCGGTCGCGGGGCGATTGCATGCCCATGTCGCGGCCAAGGGCGAAGACGAACGGGTTTCGGACGAGCGAGCGGTCATAGTACGGCGGGATGAGCGCCCAGTCCGAGTCCGCCGGCATGCCGAGCACCGGGCAGTCGAGATCCTGATTGGCGTTGTCCCACAGCTCGATCTTGTACGGGGTCTGGGGAAAACTGGCCGAGGACTGCCCGCGCACGTGGTAGCCGGCGCGGAGCGCGACCGCGGGCAGTGCAGCCATCGAGGCCACTCCGTCTACTGGTTCGAAGATCATCACGGCCGCGTCGAGGTACACACTCTTGTCGCTGGGCTTCCCACCACCATATCCATCCACGATGATGATGGGGAGGTTCGAGGTCGGATCGATGGTGCGGGCGACGTACATCCCCGTGCTGACGAGCCCGCCCGGCGTGCCGGAGATGAACGGTTGGGCGCGAACCTGGGTCGTCGCGGTGAGACTCAGCGGGGTCCCGGCATACAGGGTCGACTCCGCGGTTGGCAGCGTCCCATCCGTGGTGTAGCGGATCTCGGCGCCCGGGACGGCGGTCGTCATCCCAACCTCGAGCTGGTCGCGGAAGGTCTGGCTCGGGGTCGAAAAGGCGATGTCGCCGAGATTGGTGGGGATGGGGTCCACCTCGTCGCCCGGCGTGCCTCCGGTCGCGGTCCCGCCCGTGGGTTGCACCACGCCCCCTGTGCCCGCGCCCCCCGTGGCGGCGCCGCCCGTGGGATCCACCACTCCCCCCGTGCCCGCGGTGCCGCCACTGATTCCCAGACCACCCGTGGGGCCGCTCGCGCCCCCCGTGTTGGCGCCGCCGGTCGGTGGGATGGTGTCGCCGCCGGTTCCCATCATGACGCTCCCCGCGCCGCCGGTGGCCGAGCTGGCAGCGACCCCGCCGGTCGCGCTCGCCGCGCCCGTGGCGGTCATGCCCCCGGTGGGGGTGCCAGAGGTCCCGCCGCTGCCCGAGGAGGGAATGCTGCCCGTCGAACCATCATTGCCGGACCCGCCGGACCCGCCCGTCTGCAGGGGCGAGGCGCCATCGGGGCCGGGATCGCCAGCACAGGCACTGCTGACGGCGATGAGCGCGGCGAGGAACCCGAGGTTGTGGGGCCTTCCACTTTCACTGGCATATTTCATGATAATTGCGCTGTCCCAGGCAGTTGAAGAACCAGTCACCCTACCGCCATCTTATTGTCACCCTACGGCCATCTTCCAGGGCTGGCCACCCCATTTCATCGTGAGCGCGAGATACGGGGGAGGTGATGGATCCCAATCCCAGGATCTCTGCGGTGGGACGGACCACGCCGGACCTCGTCTCCTCCCCTCCGTCTCGGGGCGGTCGCGGCTCCGCCGGGTCCGCCGGCTCCGCCGACGCCGGTCACTCTGCCGACGTCGCCGACTCCGCCGTGGGGGCGGACCGCGCCGTCCCCCAAGTCGCTTTTAGGACTGGTGGTCAGGAGTGCGGACTCTGGCAAAGTCGCGGTGACCTGCAGCAATAGACATAAAGTTTCCGTATCGGCGACGGCCGCCGTATGGATGACGGTGGTCGCCTTCGCCCGCGGGGATCACGGACGGAGGCAGATCATGGTCTTTGGTGGAGCCGGGCGAACCGTCCTGGGGGCATCCCCATCACCTTGCGGAACACCCGCGAGAAGTGGAAGGGGTCGCTGAACCCGGACTCGTCGGCGACCTGCTTCACCGAGAGGCCCTCCATCATGAGGCGATTGGCGGCGTGAGTCATCTTCTGCTTGAGCAAGTACTGGTACGGGCTCTGTTGGTCGAAGCGGCGGAAGAGCCGGCACACGTAGGCGGGATCGACCTGGCACTCGCGGGCGAGCTGGTCGAGCGTGACGACCTCACCCCAATGCGCATCGATGTACTGGCGGCAGCGGAGGTAGGTCGCGAAGGCTGCGCCGCCTGCCAGTCCGTGCGCGACCGAGGTCTCGGCGATGCGCAGGATGATCTGTTCGAGCAGGAGCGCGGCGATGTGCGCGGTGAACGCGGTCCCCCGCAGGCTCGAGCGGATGAGGTCGTCGAAGAGCGCGACGATGTCGGTGGGGGCCGAGGTGTGAACGACCGCTCCGGGTACGGGCCCGTACTGGCGGAGCAGGCTCTCCGCTTCGGTGCCCGCCATGCTCACGAAGTACTTGACCAGGGTGGCGTGCGGATCCGTCGTGATCCGGTGGGACACCTCGGGCCCATACGCGAAGAGCGTGCCCGGCGTCAGGGTGTAGGTCGTCCCGTCGAGGACGAGCGTGCCCTCGCCCCTCGCGACGAACTCGATGGTGATGTAGGTGAAGCCATCGCGCTCGATGACGTAGTCGGGCGCGCAGTGCTCGCACCCACCGCACGCTACCGTGAGGCGGTCGGGTGAGTCCGGATCCAGCGACAGGCAGAAGCGTCGAGCCGAGGAGATCTGCGCGGAGAAGGACGCCGGCCCCGATCGGAGGATCGGAGGATTGCTGCTGCCGCTGCCCTCACTGCTATCCTGCGCAGGGGGTTGTCCGCTGTCGCCGGTTCGCGCTCCCATCGGGAGAAGGTTCGTCCCGACCGACGTCGACGGTCAAGCCAACAAATGTCATGTGCCGAGCGGTGCTTCAGCCGTGGGTTCCGGCGTCGAGGCGGCCGACCATGAAGCCGATGTTGGGGAAGCCGGCGAAGGCGGTGGTCTGGAAGACGCTCTTGACTACCAGCGTCGGGACCTTTCGATCGACCTGGAGGATCGCCACGCCCGGAGGCTCCTTGCCCGGGTTGATCTGCTTCCAGAGCTCGCGCTTGTTCTTCAGGACGGCGAAGAGCTCATCGATCCTCGCCAGGCGATTGGCCTCGATGATGGGGTTCACGTTGCCCGCTGGCGTCCCGTCCACGAGGATCTGGGTCCCTGTGATCGCGACTATCGGCGCATCGACCATGTCGAGCGCATTGGTGACACTTGGCGGGCGCACGGTCCGGTCCGGAGGGATGTCGCCAGAGGCCGAGAAGCTCGAGAGCAAGAAGAGGACCACGCAGAGGAGGAAATCGATGAACGGGATCAGGGGGAGCTCGAAGTTCACCGAGCGACGGCCGTCGCGCGCGGCCCGGTTGCGGACGAACTCGGGGTTGACGTGGTGCTCGAGGACTTGCCCGGGCAACTGAATGGGCTGTTCGAAGCGGCTGAGTGCCTTGCCACCGAGCATGTATCGCCTCCCGGTCAGTTGGCTGCGAAGGTCACCATGAAGGCAGGGACCGTCTCCGAGGCGCCTCCGATCTGATATTCGCGCTTCGGCGTGTTGATGGCGTCGATCACCGCGACGAGGTCCTGGAACGGCGTCGTGTTGTCGACGTGGATCACGGCGCGGTCGAACCTCTTGTCGGTCGCCCCGCGATGGGCGCCGTTGTGCTTCCATTCGGCGTCGATCGTCGTTGCGAGCTCTGGGTACTGGACGTCGTCGCGATCGCCGAAGGGCACGGCCTTGCGTGCGACGTCGATCGTGTTGATGACCGTGCTGCCCTCCTTCCAGACGAGCTGGAACTGGCGCTCACCCCGCATCTCGACGTGGAGCTCCTTCGGCCGCTCCGGTGGCGGTTCTCCCGTATCCGGGCCCGGAACCCGCGCGTCGGCGTTGATCCGGGCCATCTGGGACCACACGGCCGTGATCAAGAGGAATGAGACGAGACAGAGGAGGAAGTCGATGAATGGGATCAGCGGCAGCTCGAAGTTTACTGCCCGCTTGTCACCTGCTCCGCTGCCTGTGTCGATACTTGCCATGCTTGCTCCCTTCGTCCCGTCTGACACGGCTCGGTGGTTGCGCCTTGGCTGGATCCGCTGACAGCGCCCGCTTCCCCACATCGGTGCGTCCCGAATGTGGCGCCAGGGTGCATGGCTCCGCAGACGCTGGAAACACCGGCCTCGGGCGAGCGTGCCGTCAGCGGCAAGACGGTCCCTGGCGCAACGGGGGGGGCGCGCCTCGTGGGCGCTACGCCGGTAGCGGAGCCGAGCGGCATCCATCTGGCGCGCCAGCCATTCGCGGCCGTTGAGGTAGATCTGCACGCTGAAGGGAA
>JAFGBI010000302.1 GCA_016933275.1 Polyangiaceae bacterium
GTCCCTTCAGCGACGGGACCGTCGCCCTCGACCTCGACCCGCTCTCGCTGCTCGTGCGCTTGGCGATGTCGGTGCCGCCGCCAAGGCGATCGCTGCGGCGCGCGCCTGAAGCTCCGCGCCCTGCTCCTCACCAGCGCCGGCATCGAACGCTATCTCCCTTGGCTCGGCGAGCCCTCGGAGCCGCCGCCGCTCGCCCCGTCCCGCGGCCCGCCGTCGAGCCAGAGGTCGGCCCACTACCTGAGCTCCCCGTTTCTCCAACAGTGGGGCGATTTGACGGGCGCCCGGGTGTGGATCAAGGACGGCGGCAGCGGTCACGACACCTACTCGCGCGGGATCGTCGCCCATTGGCTCGACGAGGGCACCATCGAGGTGAGCCAGGACTGCCACATCTCGGGCGGGGACGACGGCCTCGGCCCGGCGAGCAAGTTCGTGCTCGAAGACGCGGCGAGCCTGCTCGACCAGGAGGGGGAGTGGTTCTTCGATCCGGCGACGTTACGACTCCACCTCTGGCCCCTGGGCGGCGGGGATCCGGCGGGGCTGAGCCTCGAGATCGCCCGCCGCAAGCGCGGCATCGCCACCGCCGCCAGCGACGTCCGGATCGACGGCCTCACGCTGCGCGGGTTCAACTACGAGCAGGACCATTGGGGCGACGGCACGCGCGACGCCGCCATCTCGCTCCGCGGCGGGGAGGATCCGGTCACCACCGGCCTGGTGGTGCAACACTGCGTCATCGAGCAGGACGCGCGGGGCATCGACCTGGTCGCCGACTCGAGCGACGGGCAGGTCACCGTCGACGGCGTCACCCTCGCGGACACCACCCTCCGGCACCTGGACGGCCACGGCATCAACGTCCAGTCCTGGCCGGTGGAGGCGATCGGGGTGAGCGGCATCACCGTGGAGCGGTGCCTGATCGAGGATGTCGGCTTCCGCAACCCCGAGGGGACCAACTCGATGACGGGAGCGAGCTTCAGTCGGGTGAAGGGCCTGCGCTTCCTCGACAACGAGGTCCGCACCACGCCCCACAACTCGGTGGGCATCAACTACGGCTGCGAGGATGTCCTCATCAAGGGCAACCACATCCACCACTGTGGGCTGAACTCAGCCGACAACGGCTGCGTCAAGTTCTGGAACAACGACGACACCTTCGACCGCAACGCCCCCCGCTCGATCCTGGCGACCGAGAACCTCATCCACGACGGCATGGGCTGGGCCTACTCGTCGGAGGTGAACGAGACGGTGGCCGACGTCCAAGCCAACACCCCGTACGAGGAGGGCTCGCTCGATCTGACGGGCGACGATGCCGCCATCGTGGTGGACGCCGCGAACCGCGACGTAACGCCCGCGGCGGGGAGCCCCGTGATCGACGCCGGCGGGGAGCTGCCGCCCGAGCTCGCCGCGCTCCACGCGCGGCTCGGCCTCACCCTCGCCCCGGCGATCGGAGCCGCCTACGACATCGGGGCCATCGAGGGCACGGAGCCGCCAGGGATCCGGATCACCTCCCCGAACGGCGGCGAGGTGCTGCCCGCCGGGGGGCAGGCGACCGTCACCTGGGAGTCGGGCGCGTTCGTGGGCCCGGTGACGATCGAGCTGACCGGCGGCGCCGAGGATCCCGACGCGGTGGTGGTGCTGGTGGCGGTGACGACCAACGACGGGACCGAGGTGGTGACGCTGCCCGACGCCCGGGGCGAGGACTACCGCGTCCGCATCGCAGAGGGTCCGACGGGGAGCCCAATGACAGCTCCGACGTGGGCTTCGCGCTCGGCGACGCCATCGTCGTGCTCGCCCCGCGCGGGGGGGAAACCTGGACCATCGGGGAGACCCACGACATCACCTGGTCCCCGAGCGGCGTCACCGAGGTGCAGATCGAGCTCTCGCGAGACGGGGGCACAAGCTGGGACACGCTCGCCGCCTCGGTCCCAGCCGCCGCGGCGACCTACGCCTATGAAGTGACGGGGCCCGCCGCGAGCGATTGCGTCGTCCGCCTCACCGACGCCGACGACGGCGAGCCCGAGGGCTCGTCGCCGGGAGTCTTCTCGATCGTGGCAACCGCGCGCGAAGACAGCGACCGGGACGAGGACAGCGGCTGCGGCTGCCGGCTCGGCGCCCCCACGGGGAGCACGCCAGTCGCAGCATCGCTGCTGCTCGGCGCGCTCGCGGGCGCAGGCGGGATCAGCCGGGCGCGAAGGCGATCGGGTAGACGACGGTGACCACACCGTTCTCCGGCGCGGGGAAGCTCGGCGAGGCGAAGCTCGACACGACGCAAGACACGGTGTTGCCGTCCGGCCGAACGGAGTTGCCGTTGGCGACGCGGGAGACAGCGCCGTCGCCGTCGCTCACGACCGGTACCGGTCCGGAGACGCGCGGGGAAGGCGGCTTTTGACGGGTCGGGCGCCGCTCCCGCGGCGCCCGCCGAACGCGTCCGCGCTGCCGCCTCGCCTCGCCGCACCCTGTCGAACGGCGGTCCCCGCCGTTCTCGCGGGTGCGCTCGGCTCCCTGCTGGCTCTTCTGGCTAGGGAGCAGGCTGAACTGCGGCCAGCCGGAAGCCGTCGTCGTGGAAGCGCACGTCCGGCTGGAACCAGAAGCGGTACGCGGAGCGGCAGAGCCAGGCGTGGTCGTACCAGCCGCCCCCGCGGAGGACGCGGTCCTGGCCCGACGCAGGCCCCGTTGGGTCCCGTTGCTCCTCCGCACCGTAGCGGTCGAACCAGTCGGCACACCACTCCCAGACATTGCCGTGCAGGTCGTAGAGCCCCCAGCGGTTGGGCTGGAGCTCGCGAACTGGGTGCGTCGTGCCGCCGCTGTTCTTGCCAAACCACCCGAGCTTCGCGAGTGCCGGGTCGTTCCCCTCGGGGACGGTGCAGGGCGACCCGTCGTTGAACGCGCTCTCCGTGCCGGCGCGGCAGGCGTACTCCCACTCCGCTTCCGTGGGCAGCCGCGCCTCGAGCCCAGGGAAGCGCTCGGCCAGCTTCTGGAAGAACGTCTGGCAGTCGTCCCAGCTCACGTTCTCCACCGGACGGTGGACGGAGTCGTCCTGCCCCTTGAAGTGGCTCGGGTCCTCGCCCATCACGGCGACCCACTCCGTCTGCGTGCAGGGCGCGTCCGCGAGCCAGAAGCCCCGCGTGATCGTGACCCCATGCTGGGGACCTTCGACCTCCCATCGTCCCGCCTCGTCCGAGGGCGACCCCATGAAGAACCGTCCCGGCGGCACCCACCGCAGCCGCATCGAGACACCGGGCGCGAGCTCCAGCTCGACGAAGGGATACGGCGAGAGGCGATCCGTGCCCCAGCCGCTCGCCCAGGGCGGCGGGAAGGGATAGGGCTGCAGCTTCACGAGCACCTCCACCGTGCCAAGAGCGACCCCTCGGGAGCGTTCGAAGCGCCGGCTGGCGCGCTACTGACACCCTCGAAATCCATCCCCCCACCCGCCACGAAATGCCGCTCGATCGCGAGCACCCGGCGCCCGCTGAGGAACCGGTTGAGCTCATCCTGGGCCGGGCCCGGATCGGCGGCGGGGATCCAAAAGAAGGTGAGACTCATCGTTGCTTCTCCTGGCTCGACTGCCGCCTCGACGCGGCCTGTCGAGCGGCGGTCCCCGCCGCTCTCGCGGCCCCGTCTCGGCTCCCTGCCGGCTCTACTGGCTCGAGAGCAGGCTGAACTGCGGCCAGGCGGAAGCCGCCGACGTGGCCGCGCACGTCCGGCCGGACCCTGTGGCGGTACGCGGAGCGGCAGCGCCTGGCGGGGTCGTACCAGCTGCCCCCGCGGAGGACGCGGCCCCGGCCCTGCGCTGGGCCCGTGGGGTCACGTTGCTCCTCGGCGCCGTAGTCACCGAGCCAGTCTTCGCACCACTCCCAGACGTTGCCGTGCATCTGCTTGAGGCCCCAGGCGTTGGGGAGGAACGGCGCGCAATCGACGGGCACGGTCTTCTCGCGATACTGGCCCTTGGCCCCACCCGCGTAGGGGTAGTTCCCGTTGTAGTTCACCTGCTCGGGGGTGATGCTTTCGCCAAGGTGGAACGGGGTCGCCGTCCCGGCGCGGCAGGCGTACTCCCACTCGGCCTCGGTGGGCAGGCGCGCGCCGAAACCCGGGTGGGCCTGCCGCA
The DNA here is from genome assembly GCA_016933275.1 of Polyangiaceae bacterium. GTDB lineage: Bacteria > Myxococcota_A > Polyangia > Polyangiales > Polyangiaceae > JAFGBI01. Next base: position 4,097 of record JAFGBI010000302.1, read on the forward strand.
AGCGCGCACAGAATTGCTGGCAGTCCTCCCAGCTCACCCGCTCCACCGGGAGCTGGCCGCGCTGCGCCTCCGGCAGGTCCTCGCCCTCGAAGTGGCTCGGGTTGTTGCCCATCACCGCTTCCCAAAAGGCCTGCGGGACGGCGGTTTCGCCGAGCCAGAAGCCGCGGGTGAGGGTGACCCAATGCTGGCGCTCCCAGTCGACCCGCTCGGGCTCCGACTCCGGAGAGCCCATGAGGAAGCGGCCGGGAGGGAGGTAGCGGAGGCGGTGGGTAACGCAGCCGACCTCGAGCTCCGCATAGAGGCCGTAGCGGTCGCGGCCGAGACGGGTCGCCCACGAGGGACGCTCCATGAGGTCGAGGGTGAGCGAGCCGCGGTCGGTGGTGAGCGTCACGCAGCTCGCCGAACGAAGCGCGGGCAAAGGGATCGCAGTGCTTGGGTCCGAAAGGAGCGAGTACGGCAGGTTGGGCCGCCCCGGCTCCGCCAGGTACACCCGCGGTGTTGCAGCGATGATCTGACCGACCCGGCTCCCAGATGATCTCAGCGGCTCTGATCGCTCCGTTGGAAGGATCACCAGGTCGGTTCCGCGCTGCCACACGGAGTAGCTGCGCGGTGTGAGCGGCGAGCGTCCCGCCGCCTCGCAGAGGGCCTCGGCGGCGATGCCCGGCGGTGCGCTCGCCGCCGGCTCGTCGCGATGGACGACGACCCACGCCCGCTGCAAGAGGGGTCCGAGCCCACCGGGCAGCTCCGTCCAAGCGCTTTCCGGCAGACGGCGCGCGAGCTCCTTGAACCATGTCCGCACTCCGATCGGCAAGTCGCGGCCCAACGCGTTCGATGCGTCAACGGCGTCCAGCGCCCGCGCCACCGGTGCCATGAAGTCAAGAACCTGGGCCTCCTCGACATCGGTCAGCGTGCCGGTGCCGCGAGCCCAGAGCTCGAAGAGCTCACTGGCGAGCACCTCTTCGGGCAGCCCTTCGTGCCAACAGCGGATAAGATCGATAGCCGCTCGCTGCGTCGCCGGTTCGAGCGCGTCGAAGGCCGCGCGCAGACGTCCGAGGGTGTCGGGATCGAGCGTGAGGGCGACGAAGCTATGACCAACGACACCGGGGTGACCGACGAGATCGGCCTCGGTGCCGCTGTCCGTCCCGTCCGCTGGCAACAGGCAACGAGCCGCGCGGGCGAGTCCGAGCTCGATCCGATTCGCGGGTGCCAGGAGTGCCAGCAGGGCCTCGACCCGCGATTGGCGCTCGACGGGTGCCAGGAAGGTGGTGCGCCGTTCGCGTGCGTCCCAGCATTCCGCGCCCCAGAGGCGCGCAATCCCAGGGTCGATGCGCCACGCGGGGCAGGGACAGAGCGCATGAAGCTCCGCGCCGCGAGCCCGCAGCCACTCCGCAGCCTGAACCCATTCCGCGCGGATCCGGTGATCTCCATACACTCCGACATCCCCGAGGGCCAGGATGGTCACGTCACGGAATCCTGCGTCGTCCAACATCGCTCCGGTCCGGCTCCGAGCTTGGAGAACTTCGAGCGGCTCCTGGCCATCGCCGACGAACACCGGCGGCAGCCGGGAGCGAGGCGTCCACCTGGCGAGAGCGCGACGCAGTCGCGCCTGGTCACGCCAAAACGGGAGCAGCCGGCGCGAGCGGTCGATCACCAGCCGCAGCCGCGGCGCGAGTCGCCGCACTACGAGGGTGGGTACCCGGTCGATCGGGGTCGCTCCGGCGAGATGACGTGCCAGTGCCTCCCCGTCCACCTGCCGGCTCGGGGCGCAGCGGCAAAGCGCCGGCCTCAACCGTCGCCAGAGGACTGGCCAAGCAACCAGCGGTTCGGCCTCCGGAAAGGCGAGCTCACGGCCGCGAGCGGGCCGTTCCCAGGGCGCCACGTCGACGCTGGGCACCACGCGCTCGTCAGCGCTGACCGACGAGGCGGCGGCGACGCGCAGGAGGCGAGCGGGCGCGGCGGGTTCGGTGGCGGCTGCTGGCAGCGGGGAAGACCCAGGGGATCTGCCCGCAGGCTCCGCCGGAGGGTCGTCCCGCGGATCCGCCTTGCCCCCCCGACCTCCTAGACCCCTGCACAACCCTGGATCCTCCGCCTGAAAGCCGACCCGAAGTGCCGCATCGCTCTCCGATCCGTCACCGAGGCGGAGCAGCTCACGCGCTCGTTCTGCCCCGAAGGCGGCCTCGAGGGCGGCCACTCCGGCAGCGATACGCAGCAGATCGGCGCGCCCCGTGGTCGGTAACAACGACGCTCCTACGGTTGCTTCTTGAGAATAGCCGGCGAAATCGGACGCTCCCGCGGGTGCTTCTTGAGGGCGAAGGGCGCGATCTCTCGCAGCACCGCGAGTTGCGCCTCCCTCTCCGACTTGGCGCGGCTGACGGCGCGGACCAGATCTAGGTACTCGGCCTGGCCCGGGGCCGGCAGTCGGTCCTTCTGGGCCGCGATGCGGTCCTGAATGAGCAGACGCGCGGCTTCGCGCAGGACGTCCTCGTCGACCGCGTTCCTGTCTTCCGCGGCGCTCCTGCAGTGCGCCCGGCCGCGAGCCATCAGACGGTCGGTGAACTCGACTTCCTCGGCAGGCAACTCCGGCAGCGCGAGCGGGAGCACGAAGCAGCGACGCACAAAGGCATCGGGCAACGCGCGCTCCTCATTGGTGGTGATCACGACCAGCGGCGGCGTACCCTCCGCCACTACCGTCCTACCCAGACCGCACGGGCGAAACTGACCTGCGCCGAGCACTTCGAGCAGGCCATTGGGCACATCCGAGTCGCCCTTGTCGATCTCGTCGATGAGCACAACGACCCCGTTCTCGGGACCTCGCCCAGCGGGTGCTTCAGGCAGGTCCCCTCCGAACTCCCCCACGTGCTGTCGGGCGCTCTCCCAGTTCAGCGCCCACCAGAGGGGTCCGGGCCGCACGAACCTCGCCTCGGCAAGCTTGTCTCTCGCCTGCGCCTCGGTCACGTTGCGCAGCGCTCCCAGGAGCTGCGCCTGGGCAAGCCGCGATACCGCATCGAAGGAGTAGAGCAGATCGCAGGCGGTGGTGCGACTGTCGATGACCTGGGTCAATAGCCGGCGATTCATCGTCTCGGCAACGGCGAAAGCGAGCTGACTCTTGCCCGTGCCCGGCTCCCCCCGAACGAGCAGCGGGCGCTGAGCGGCGAGCGCCGCATTCACTGCGACGACTGCCTCGGGCTCGTAGACATGGGCCTCTCGCGGCAGATTGCCGCGACGGGGCAGCAGCTGGACGTTGTCCGTAGGGGGCACGAGCCATTTCGTCATCGGCGCACCGGATCGTCGTTAGTCGGTGGAATGATATCCTTGAGATTCCGAATGGTCTTCGCTTCGCGGGATAGGTCGCCTCCCCGAAGCATCAGCAGCCGCAGGTCGGGGAAGAGCGCACGGAGGCGCTGAGCGAGCACTGCATCGGCAGATTGCGCGGAGCCCTCACGAACCAGGGCGTAGTAGCGAAGGCGACCCTTCCGTCGGCCTGCAAGCTCGTGCAGCACCTCGCGGATCGCGCGCTCCAGTTCGGCGTCCCCCGCGGCGGCAGCAGCTTCGCGAAGGTCGTCGTCGAGCAGGACCCAGGCGAGATCCTCGCGCACCGCCTCGACACCGAGCGTCCACCCGCTGGTCGGGCGCTTCGGGAGGCTGAACGTGCCCAGCAAGTCAGCGAGACGTTCCCTCCGCGTTCGATACGCGACGTCCCGCCCGTCCAGACCGGCCACCACGATCTCGGCCACCGCCGCCGTGCTCACGGGGATCGAGAGCAGGGCGACGTCCCCAGGCGCTTCCTGTTGCCGCAAGCGAATCACGAGCGCCTGGTCGTACACGAGGGGAAGAATGATCTCGATCACCCGCTCGAGTGCGACGATGGCACCTTCGCGACGCAACGCATCGCCGTCATCGCGGTCCAGAATCGATACGCTCGCTTGAGCGCAGAGCGACAGCAGCTCGTCGAGGCCCCACTCGAGCGCCTGGTTCGCCAGTCGACTCGGGACCCGAGCGAAGCGCGGCTCGATGGTGCGTAACGCTTCGATGGCGAGCGGACTGGACGCTAGAGCCTTGGTGATGCTCTCTTGCGCAACCGCGAGGTCGTCGTCGCTGTCGCTCCACCCCACCGCCTCCTTGAATCCCTCGGCGCCAACGATGGCCGACGCGGCAAGGCACCGGAGGGCTGCGGGCGCGGCCTCCAGCGCCTCCACGACCATCCCCGCCAGGCAGCCATCGATGAACACCGGGCTGCCGGAGGCTCCCTGCCACCCTTCCGCGTCAAGCGCTGAAGCCTCGACGGAGAGCGAGCAGTGCTGGTCGGGGTCGAGCGTTCCTGCCTTGCCGAAGAAGTCGTAGGGCGTAGCGGCATGCTTCACCCTGCCGACGGTCCGATACCCCGCCTTCGGCAGGCCGTAGCTCTCCCATTTCGTCTGGCTCGACCAGGTCCGCCGGCTCACGAGCTGCCAAGGGGCGAGCCCGCATTTCTCATGCAGGCGACGGGTGAGGTCGTCATCCGCGAAGGCGACGATCGCAGCGTCGATCTCGCTGGGGAAAGCCGCTGGCCAGCAGCATCGAGCCGGCACCCATTGCCTGGGCTCAATATCGCAGAACCGCACCTCGAGCTTACACTTTTCGGTCCAGTCTTTGAATACGTGAGCGACCGTCAGGATCCGTTCCTTCCCGATGAGGAACCCGGTCGCCCCCGCGTAGCTCGGACCGGGCCGCGTCACGAGCACGTGGGCGACGAGGTACTTGAGCGCAGTGTCCATGCGGAGGTCTCCGTAGAACCGTGACCGAGCGCGACGCCACGCTGCCGCGAGCGTCAGGCGCGAGCTAGCTTCCGGAGGGTACCGGTTCGGGGAGCTGGGGTCGCTCGGCAGACTCGCTGTTCACCTGGACGCTGCCGCCGGCGCTCCCGACAGGCTTCATCCGAACCCGGATGATCTGCGCGTTCTCGCGCTCCGACTGCCGGCCGCCACCGATGTTGAGCACGTGCAGCTTCACGCCCGCCTCGCCCTTGCCAATCCGCTTCGCCACCACCCGGAGCTCGAGCTCCACCGTCTCGAGCTCGAAGCGGATCCCACGGTCCTGTCCCTCGGTCCGCGCTGCCTCCAGATCGGTCCGGACCTTCCCGATCAACTCGAACAGCTCGATCGGCTCTTCTAGCTTCGCCATCGTTCGTCCCCTGGTCACCTGTGCCCGGAGGGTAGACGCAGAGCTCCCGCCGGACAAGCTCGGCTGGGCCTGCCCGCGTTTCGCGGCGTTCCGCGCCGTGGCGCAACGGGGGCATGAAGCGTAGCGGCGGCCATTGTCACCCCTCCTCAATCGCCATCGACCACGACCGACAACACGTTGAGGCCCCGCTGGTACTGCTCGGGAGGCGTGCCGTCGCCGATGTCGACCCCGGCCTTCCGCAGCTCCTCGACGATCATCCCGACGTCCGCGACCCCGCGGCCCGTCGCGCAGTCGAACGACAGCCCGGAGCCGACGATGAAGACCACGGGCGCTTCAACGCCCTGCTCCACGAGCGTCGCCATGCGCTGGCGCCAGTCCTCTGCGCTCCCGATCGTCCACCCGAGGCGGCTACCCGCAGTCATCGTGAGCGGGTACTCTACCCGAAGCGCGCCGCCGCAGGAATCTCGGCGGCACCGGCACGAAGCGTGAGCCGACTCAGCTTCGCGCGCAGGGCGTGCGGGTGGTATACGGGCCGTACTGTGCCTTCCGAGCCGTCGCGATAGCGACGGGCCTTGGTGACGGGGTCAGCCCGCCCCCCGCATTGGATCCGGCGTGCAGAGCTACTGCAGCGGGTTCCCAGCCGCGCCGGCGCGAAGCTGCCGGCCTGGGAGAAGAACGTCCCGGAACCGTTCGTGCCGCCGTTCGATGCGTGCGACCGGGAGGTGGACATGACGGATGCGTACAAGCACTTCGCGAGGGTGCTCTCATGGACCGTTGGAGCGGACGCGGGTCCGGGAGCGGCTTCTCGAATGCTGCCACTCGCCACCCCGACCCCACCGAACCCTTCTGCCAGCCCGCTGCGATGGGAACACTCCCGCAGCCCGCTCGAGGGCCCCGCCGAGACGTATTGCCGGAGCAGCGCTTCGCTCGAGGCTGAGCGCACCCTGGCGGCGATCGACTCGTCCACGCGGTTTCGGACCCAGCAACGGGACACGACGTGGGGCGGTCGCGATGGCTCAATGCCCTCCTTCGCACGGCTCGGCTGCCCACCGCGACGTCACGAGCGCCGGGTTTCTCCGTCCAGCGCCGGATGGTGCGATCCAACGGCAAAGGATCGCTGTCCAGCGCTCCGGGGAGCCGTCCAGCGCTCGGATTTCCGATCCAGCGGTAAGGAACCGCCGTCCAGCGACGACTGAGGGCGCCCGGCGCGCTGCGGGGGTTCTGGTGGTTGTCGCAACTACCCGTCGCTGTCGCTCCTCTCCGCGCGAGGGCGAAGGGGCCCTCGTTTGGGGGCGCGGGGGTCCCGGGTTCGGAGTCAGGAGGGACGATGAGTCAAGCTACGTTCGAGAAGTGGTTGCCGCGCGCGATGGAGTGCGAGCCGACCTTGACGTTGCCGGTACCGCTGGCGGTGCTCCTCGACGAGGCTCCAGTGGTGGCGGCGTTCGTGCGCAACAACTGCGAGGCCCCGAAGGGCGGCGCGCGACCGGGGCTGAGCTCCGCGCGCTGCTGGATGCCAACGGTGTGGGCGAGCACCTGGTCGATCCAAGAAGTCAAACGGGTCGTTCTTCACGTAGCCATATCGATTCCACCCTGCCGGATCGAGTGGCTCCATCACGAACGGATCCGGCAATAGGAACCTCCCCACCCTCGCGTCGTAGAGCCGTCCGCGCATGTTGACCAGCCCGAGGCCGTCGTCGTGCCGGTGCCCCGTGTACCCCGCGGTGGGGCCCGACGCGAACGTGCTCTCCGGATCCCCGAAGGCGTCGTACCGCCGCGTCTCGACTACGTCGCCGTGCTCGTCGGTGACGATGCGCGTCGAGCCGAGGTGATCGGACGTGAGGTAGCGCACCTGGTCGGGGTCTACGACGCCATCGTGCTCCTGCCGTGAAACCTCGGCAACCTGGCGGTTTCCGGCCATCTTGATGCCCCCCGGGGCTGGGCGGCGAGTGGGCGCCGCGCGGTCGAGTAGGGGCCCTCGCTTGCGCCGAGGACCCCTCTCACAGAACCGGACTTGTGGGCCGCACATCCGGCTCTGCGGGATGCCGACGTTCTCGGGTCGTCTGCACGCAGTACCCTGACCGCGGCAGCCGGTGAGGCGAGTAGTCCGGCATCGGCTTGCGCCTCGGCTATCCCAGCACCAGCGTGAGCGGGACCGGGGCGATGACCGACCGGTGGAGGCGCTGCCATTCGGCTCCCAGGTTCACCAAGCCTCGCGCCGCAAAGCGTGCGTTGCTCAGCTCCCGTGTGACGCGAGATGCATAGCTGAGGCTCCACCAGGATCGTCGCCCTGGCTTCTGCGGTCGCCATCCGCCTCGACGTCTTCGGACCCAGTGTCGAGTCGCAATCGCTCGGAGCCTCCTCGGGTTCTCTTCGCTCGCCACCTCCTCCATCGTCATCGCCGGTAATCCAAGCTTCGTCGTGGTCCGTGGCTTCGGCACCGCGCGCGTCGCAGGGGCGGGCCGCCACCAGCGATGTCTCCGGCCAAGAGCGAGGGCCGCCGGGCGCAGACGGGTGCGGCGACGCAGCAGCGCCGGCCCTCACCCCATGGGGGCCGCGGGGAGCACTGCTTCCCAGGCGAAGTCGCGGTCAAGGAGACCGAACCGCGGTGTAGGGGGCGCGCTCACTCTGTTCGGCGAGGCGTGCGACCCCCGCTGGCGCCGCCTACGACCACGGGCTCTTCGGCTTCGCTCGAGTCGCCAGAAGCAACCGGCGGTGCGGCGCTCGGGTGTTCCCCCCGTGCCAACAACTGGCGAGACAGCGGCTTCCCGGACTATCTGTAGATTCGTAGGGGGTCGAGGAAGCTCGAACCAGTGCCGAAACCGAAGAGCTCAACCACCGAGCTGGTAGCCAACACGCCGGAGGACCCATTCGCAAGCAGCAGCTTCAGGAGCTGACCCGTTACGGAGCGCTCGATCTGCCGAGCAGAGTGGCTCTGCTGGCCTCGCCCCTGCTGAACAAGGGGACGGCGTTCACCGTCGAGGAACGCGAGCGGCCGACCTGGGGCCGAGGTCCATGCCTCGGCACCACTGGACTCCGCGCTCGGCGCCTGCCCGCGCGCGGGGTTGGTCGATGATAGCAGGCTGGGGCGGCGCTCGGGCCTCCGCTTCCTCCTCTTCTCCGCTTCCGCGGTGCGCCGGGGTTCACGAAACCCCACCGACTCGCCTGGCCTCCGCGGGCCCGCCGCCTCCCTCCGCTCGCCGTTCGAAATTCGCCGTTCGAAATCCTTGTCCGCTCCCGTCTCTGCCCCTGGCGAGCCGCCACCCGCGCCTGGCGGAGCGCGCCGGCGGGCTTCACGGTCGGCTCGCGACCAGCGGCCACGGCACCTCCGAGTCATCGGGTGACCCTCCGCGCTCACCCGCCGCCCAGCGTCGCCCCGCCTCGTGCCGGCGCTCGCCTGCGCGGGATCACGGGGCGCTCCCCACCGTCACCCTCGTCGCCCCCGTGCTCCCTCGCACATCCGGCGCGTACAGGCACTCCACGGTCGCTGGCGGCACCCCGAAGTCTCCCGCGATGGTCGCGCGGGCGAGCTCGGCGACGCGGGAGGCGCCGGCGGGGAGGTGGTCGAAGAAGAGCTCCACGCGATCGTCGTGGCGCTCGACATGGCTCGGGAGCCGCTCGTCGAGCCCCGGTGCCAGGGCGATCCGCGCGGTGGACGCGTGCAGCGGGTCGATCGCCTCGAGCCCGGCGGGCAGCGGGAGCACGAGCGCGACCTGCTCGCGGGGCACCGGCGTCGTCACCACGGCGGAGAGCTCCACCCAGTCGCCGAGCGCGAAGCGCGTCGTCGCGGGCCGCCGGCTGCCATCGTAGGCCGCGAGCGCGGCGGCTCGCTCGATGGCGATCCCGTGGCTCCGCGGCTGAGCCGGGAGGCTCCGGTCGGCCGTGCGCAGGATCGCCTGGTAGTAGAGCGGCCCGCCCTCGCCCGCGAAGGCGAGGCGCCCGTCGGGGGCGGCGAGGAGGCGGGAGAGCGGGAGCTCGGCGCGGGCGACGCGCGGGGCGGACCCGGCGAGGGAGGCCTGCATCACCGGCGCACCGTCGAGCCAGACGCGCCCCGTGAGGGTGGCGGGGGGCGGCGCCGCGCAAGCCGCCTCGTCGAGCGCGAGCAGCGCCCAGGCCCCCTCCTGGATCGTCGCGTAGCGGCCGTCGCGGCGTGCGCCGAGCAGCCCGGCGACCAGTCGCGGCAGCGCCGGGTGCTCCGGCCAGGCCAGGGCCAGCGCGCGCACGAGGAGGGCCGTGTCGCGAGCGGTCGAGCGCAGGATCGACGAGGCGTACGGCCCGGGCGCCGGCAGCGAGGCCTGCCCCGTCGCGCCGGTGAGCGTGATCCCCGCGGTGACGGAGGCGTCGAGGAGGGACCGCCCGAGCGCGCGGTCCCCAGCGACGGCCGCGGCGTGGGCGAGCAGCGCCCGCCCGAACGGCCCGAGCGCCGCGGGGCGAGCGGCGAGCGCGGCGATCCGGTCGCGCCGCGGGGCGCCCGCGGTCGCGAGGACGTCCTCGAGCCAGGCCTGGTCGATGGCGGTCGCCTCGGCGTCCGGCGGCAGGCGCTCGAGGTAGCGCCGCGCGGCGCGGATCGCGCGCTCGGTGACGGGCAGGTCCGCGGCGCGAGCGCGCAGCAGCGCGAGCAGGGCGTAGCCGGTGAGTCAGGGATCGCTCCCCTCCGAGCCCGTCCAGTAGCCGAACCCGCCGTCGGGCTGCTGGCGGGAACGGAGCGTCGCGATCGCTCGCTCGAGGTCGGCGCGATCGAGCCCGCTCCCGACACCGAGCCGCTCCCAGGCGACCCCCCTCGCTACTCCCTCCACCACGGCGGTGGTGAACGTCAGCGGCTCCGTGACGCGGTGCTCGATCCGGACCGCGTCGCGGAGGGCGCCGGAGCGCGCGGTGGCCGTGAACGTGGCAAGGCCGGGGCGCCCGGCCAATAGCTCCAGCTCGAGCTCGCGGTGCCCGCGCGCGGGCAGGCGCACCGTCGCCCGTCGTGTCCCCGTGAGCGCACCCGTGACGGCGAGCTCGACCTCGACGTCGCGCGCCTTCGGCAGGGTGGAGGCGACCGCCGGGAAGCGCTCGCGGACGTGTCCCGGCCCCGGCGGGCCGACGTGGGTGGCGCCCATGCGGACCGTGGGATGACCGCTCCTCCGGTTCCCGGTGGGCCAGTAGATCGGGCGGCCGGGGTAGCGCGGGGAGACGTCGTCCGGGCGGAGGCCGACGTAGAACGTCGCGGGGTGCACGAGCGCGGTGGCCCTGTCCTCGATGGCGAAGCGGCGGCTGACGTCCGCGACCTCGGCCTCGAACTCGACGGTGACCGGGACCCGGACCTCGGGGAGCGCGAGCGGGTGCTCGAATCGGGCGCGCCCCTGGGCGTCGAGGCGGAGCTGTGCCTCCACGGTTCCACCGCGGGAGCCGTCGTCGCGGTCTCCGAACGAGTACCCCTGGAAACCAGCGGGCCGGAAGGCCGTGCCGGAGGTGGACACCTCGAGCCGCAAGGGCACGTCGCGCATCGCCGCCCCGTGGAAGTA
>JAFGBI010000303.1 GCA_016933275.1 Polyangiaceae bacterium
GTACCGGTCCCGATCCGCTTCCTCCTCGGGACGGCGGACATAGGGGGGGATCGGCACGGAACCCTCGCGCGCGATCGCCTCCGCCACCGGCTCGTCGCTATGAAGCTCCACCGTCAGCGTGCCGTCCGCTCCCCGCTCTAGTACGTCCACGCGCAGTCCTCCCACCTCTACCACCGCTCCGGGACGCAGCGGGCGATTGGACCGCCCCAGGGCGCTCCACACCGTCGCCACCTCCACCGACTCGTCGCGCGATGGACCGAGGAGCAGAACCTCGACCCGCCCCCCCGTCCCCGCTCGGTGACCCCGCAGGCGGGCGCGGATCACGCGGCTGTCGTTGATGACGACGAGCGCACCGGGGGGCACGAGGTGCGGCCAGTCACGAACGCTCTGGTGCATGAGCCCCTCGGGCGACACCACGAGGAGCCTCGCTCCATCCCGTTCGGGCAGGGGGTGCTGCGCGATCCGTTCCACGGGGAGCGCGTAGTCGAGGTCGGCTGTGCGCAACCTGATACCCGTGAGATCAGCGGGACTCGTAGGTGATCCCCAGCCGCGTCATCTTTCGCCACAGCGTCGTCGGGCTGATATCGAGGCCTTCGGCCGCCCGCTCTCGGCTCCCGTCGAACGCCTTGAGCGCCGCCTCGACCGCCTCCCTTTCCGCTTCGTCCACGATGTCGGCGAGGGTTCGACCGGTCGTCCGCGACGCACGGGGCGGTGCCTGCGGCAGAATGTCGTCCACGGTGACGACCCCCCCGGAGCAGAGCGCTACCGCCTGCTCCACCATGTTCTCCATCTCTCGCACGTTGCCAGGATAGTCATGCACCAGTAGCCGTTCCATGACATTGTCGGCGAATCGCGCCCGCACGCTCATCTTCCGGTTGTACTTCTCCAGGAAGAACTCCGCCAGGAGCGGGATATCCTCCCGCCGATCGCGGAGCGGCGGGAGGTGGAACCGCGCTACGTTCAACCGGTAATAGAGATCCTGACGAAAACGCCGCTCCTCGACCGCCGCGACCAGATCCACGTTCGTCGCGGCAACGACCCTGATGTTCACCTTGATCGGACGGTTCTCCCCCACGCGCCGGATTTCCCCGTCCTGGATCGAGCGCAAGAGCTTCGCCTGGAACGACAGCGTCGTCTCCGCGATCTCGTCGAAGAAGAACGTCCCCCCATCCGCCTCCTCGAACAACCCCTTGCGCGCGGAGAGTGCCCCGGTGAAGGCACCCCGCGCATGACCGAAGAGCTCGCTCTCGAGCAGCGTCTCGGTGATCGCAGCGCAATTGACGGTAACGAACGGGCGCTCGGCGCGTTTGCTGTTCGCGTGCACCGCCCGCGCGACGAGCTCCTTTCCGGTCCCGCTGTCGCCCGTGATGAGCACGATGGCGTCCGTGGGTGCGATCTTGACGACCTTGGAGAGGACGTCTCGAATCGTCTGCGAGCGACCGATGATGTTCTCGAAGTGGTAGCGTTCCTTGAACTCCTGAGCGAAGAGTCGCACTTGCCCATGGAGACGACGGCTCTCGATCGCCTTCGTCACCTTCACGAGCAACTCCTGTTCACCGAACGGCTTCTGGATGTAGTCGAAGGCACCCAGCCGCATCGCCTCCACGGCACTCTCGATGGTACCGTAGGCGGTCATGACGATGACCTCGGTCATCGGTTGTGCCTCTTTGATCGTGCGCAGGACGTCGATGCCGTCGCAGTCGCCCATTCGAAGATCGGTGATCACCAGGTCGTAGGCTCCGGTCGCCCCCTTCTCCCGCCCTTCGCTGCCGTCACTGGCCTCATCGACCTCGTACCCGGCCCCGCGAAGGAGCATCGCGAGCGTCGTGCGCATGTTGCGCTGATCATCGACGACCAGAATCTTCTCGCCGAGCTGGGGCTCCATCGCGGTCTTGCCAGGAACGCCCTGCGTGGTCTTCTCGCTCTTGTTCGTGCTGCCAGACATCGTCGTTGCCGCTCAGAGGTCGGTCCCACCCTGGGGCGGCCCCTGCCATCACCTGGGAATCTAGGCTATGACCGTTCGCTGCCGCCCGCCAGCGTCATGTACGGGGACGGTTCTGGGCAAGCGCGATCGCCGCCGTGAGCTCCTTGAAGTCGAAGGGTTTCTCGAGCAGTCTCACCTGCGGTCCGAGGCTCGGAGCCGCGCGGGAGCCGCTCGCCGAAATGAGTACGATTCCCAGGCCGGGACGGGCGGCACGAAGCTCCTCCGCCAACTGACGGCCGTCTCCATCCCGCAAACGCACATCGATGACCGCAACCTCAATCTCCGCAGCGTAGGTGCGGAAGAGATCGCGCGACTCGGCCGCGCTCAGTGCGGCAAAGACCGTGTGCCCAGCCCGGCGCAGTTGTCGCGCGACGGCGCCAACCAAGGCGGCTTCGTCGTCGGCGAGGAGCAGCGTCACCGCCGACCCCACGGCCTCCTTCACCGTGACCACTACTGGATCGACCTGCACCACGGAGGTGATCGGCCAATCCACGATGAAGAGCGCGCCGCCGGCGCGACTCGCATCCACCGTCACCGTCGCGCCTGTCGTCCGGGCAACCGCGTCCACGATCGCTAAACCGAGCCCGGTGCCATAGCACTCGCCGCCCTGCTCCGCGTCGCCCCCCTTGGTGGTAAAGTACGGTTCGAAGATCCGAGCGCGTAGCTCGTTGGGGATGCCGGGCCCCGAGTCGGCGACGCTGAACCGAACACCGCCGGAGGGCCGGCGCTTGAGCTCGACCTCGATCCCGCCCCCTCGCGACCGGGTAGCGTCCCGTGCGTTGACCATCAGGTTGAGGATGAGCTGATGCAACCGCGCCCGATCACCCACCACCTCGGCGACGCGGGGCTCGAGATCGAGGACAATCGGGACCCCCGCGGAGCCGCGCCCGAGGACCGCCGCGATGGCTCGGATCTCCTCGGCCAGGTCCACCGGCCGCCAGCTACCGGTTTCCTCGAACGCGATCGACCGGAGCGAGCGTGCCAACGCCGCGCCGCGTTCGGCGAAATCGATGATGGCCCGGAAGTCGCGCGCGGGGTCGCCTTCTCCCTCCAAAGCGTCCTGCAGGCCCGCCTGCGCCGTGGAGACGATGGTCGACAGCATGTTGTTCACATCGTGGCTCAGGCCTCCGGAGAACCGCGCGATGGTTTCGCTGCGTTCGCGCTGGGCGCGTGCCGTCGAGGTGGTGACCCGCTCCGTCTGGTCAACCAACGCCAGCAGGTACCCGTGACCCCCGGCAATGAACGCTCCATGTGCCTCCACGCGGAGCTCGCCCTCCGCTCTGGTTCGCACCAGGAGGTCGTCGACCCGAAATTCGGCTTGCCTGCTCAGCAGGCGGCGCACGAAGCTCGCGAGGCCGGTGGACACGCCTTCCATCAGTTCGTCGGCACGACGACCGACAGCGTCCTCGCCGAAAACACCGGCGAACCGGCGACTGACCCGGGCAACCACGCCGTTTTCGTCGAGCAGAGCCTGCAGCGTGGGCGCATGCTCGAACGCTTCGGCGAGCGGGTCGTTCGGGTCCATCCGCAAGGTGACTCAACTCTACTCAGCCCGATGGATCGGATCTACCGTCGCCTCCCGCGATCGGTTGCGGTGGCAGCCTCCGGGGCTAGCTCCTCGACCGCGACGGAATCCTCGGTCTCGCCCACCTGAACCGAGACGCTCGGAGCCGGGACGGCGCGCGAAGGGGCGGGCGGGGTCAGCGATTCCGTGGTCAGCGCAGCCGCGGTCTGGCTTCCGGCCGATCCGGACGGGGGGTCGGCGGGTCGGCACCCGCGTGGTACGCCCGAGCCCGCCAGCGCCGCCCCCGCCACCACGAACCCGATGACGCCGATGACGACCCCGCCCAACCCAAGCGCACGGCTTCGCCGAACGGCGCTCCGCACGGATTCTGACCTGGAGGGGTCGAACGATCCGGTAAGCTCTGTTGTCCTCCGAGGAGCGTCCCCCGAGAACACCACCCGGTCGAAACTGCTGAGATTGGAGAGCCCACTCACGCTGGGCTCACCCTCCGGTTCCGCTGCGCGGAACGCTGGCTCCTCGGAGACCAGGCCAGCACGAGCGGCCGCCACCGAACGAAGGGCGCCACGCACCGCCTGACGGCGCGCCTCGATACGGTCGCCGAGCACCTTGCGCAACAGCCCGGCGATCCCCGCCCGGGGGACGACGATCCGCTCATCCTTGAGGTAGCGCTCGAGGGCCCGCTGGAAGTCTCGGGCGGACTGGAATCTCTCGCGCCGGCTGCGTGAGAGTGCCTTCATGGCGATCCGCTCGAGCGCGAGCGGATAGTCCGGGACCAACGACGTCAAGGGGGGGATCTCTCCCTTCACCACCAGCGAGAGCGTCTCCGCGTCGCTTTCCCCACGGAAGAGACGGCGACCCGTCGTGAGCTCGTAGAGCACGATCCCGAGGGAGAACACGTCACTGCGGCGATCCACCGGACGGGCGAG
This sequence comes from Polyangiaceae bacterium, assembly GCA_016933275.1. GTDB lineage: Bacteria > Myxococcota_A > Polyangia > Polyangiales > Polyangiaceae > JAFGBI01. Next base: position 4,436 of record JAFGBI010000303.1, read on the forward strand.
CGCCTGCTCGGGGGACATATATCCGAATTTCCCCTTGACATGGCCGACCTCGGTCGCCTCGCTGGCCCGTAACCTGGCCTTCGCGACCCCGAAATCCACCAGCTTCACCCGCCCACTCGTACTGATGAGGATGTTGTGCGGCGACACGTCTCGGTGCACCACGTTGAGTTCCACGCCGTTCTCATCCCGGAGCCCGTGCGCCGCGTGGAGACCGGCGGCGGCGTCCGCGATGATCCGAACGGCCATCTCCGGCGGGATCGGCCGCCGCTTCCCCGCCTCCGCGATCAGGGCGTGGAGCGAGTCACCCTCCACCCATTCCATCGTCATGTAGACCACGCCGTCGATCTCGCCGACCTCGTAGAGATCGACAACGCTGGGATGCCGGATGCGCGAAACCAGCTGTCCCTCATCGAGGAACATCTTGACGAACTCGACCTCCTCCGCGAGGTTCGAATGGATCGTCTTGACCGCGACGATCCGGGAGTCTTCGGCGCGAACCGCGTGCTCGTGGGCAACCCACACACTCGCCATGCCCCCCCGCCCGATCTTCACCAGGAGGTCATATCGACCGAACCTCGTGCCGCGTTCGAGCTCACGAACCATCTTCGCAGGTGCCCCGGTTGGGAGAAGACCGAAAACTCCACGGTACCCCGAATCGCTCCCGCGTGAACCATCCCTCGTGTCGCTCGGGTCTTGGTTCCCCAGCAGAAGGGTGCTACTCGACGGGCCGAATGGGAGCCCTGGAGCACCGATCAGGCTGCCAACGGAAGCGGCGCCGCTCAAAATGCACCCCAATTCGACCCTGGATCTGCCCACTCGGCGCTGCCGAGCGGGCCCCGACACCCGGTGCCCTTGACGTGGGTCCTGTGCAGAGCAAGGGACCCGCGGCGTCCCGGCCCCACGCCGCTTCACCGCATGGGGTGCGTTTCCAGCGCCACCCTGGGCGAGGCTTGCTGCCCGTTCGGTGCCCGACGCCCTCACCCACCCCACGGATGCTGGGTGGGACCCGGAGGACGCGGGTCCCTAGGTTGTTGATTTTTCGCAGCAATCAACCCGATTGCTGCATTGGCCCCAAGAGGAACATGCCATGGCAACGCTGCGCGAGAAACTCAGCACCGGAACCAAACGACAGGCAGTCGTGGATGACGCCCTCCTCGTCCTCGACCAGGAGGTCGCGGACAAGTCCGGACTAACCGGAATCGCCATCAAGGCGGCCTACGCGATGGTGAAGGGGGTCAAGCCCGGGTTCATCCGCGAGGTGGTCGACCACCTGCTGGATGACTTCGTGGACGCCCTCGAGCCAATCGCGGCCGAGGCCGCGGAAAAGGGGCAGCGAGCGGGGCCCTACCTCGAGACGAACCGGAGTCGGGTCGCCGATGCCCTCCTCGCCATCACGGACCGCAAGGCGCAGAACGCCCAGAACCGCGCCATCAAGGCCGCATACGAGAGGCTCCGTCCCACCGCCAAGAAGCACGTCGAGGCCGCGGCACCTCGTCTTGGTCGAATGATGGAAAAGCACCTCGCCGACTGAGGTCCCCACTGGTCTTTCTGCCAGGCCAGAATTGTACAGTATTCCAATCGGTTTTGTGTAATAATCCGCCAGGGTGGGCGTACCTTCTGCGCCGAGGTGGTCCGAGCCGCTGAAGAGACGGCCTCGCCCGCTCCTGCCTCGCTTCGATCCCACGGCCTTGCTGCTCGGTGGGGACTCAGGTCGGCTGGGGCCGAGCGTGACCAACTCGATGTCGGATCGGGTGGTGCTGGCTGGATCAGCAATCGATGGCGGCCCGCTCGGCCACCGCCCAACCACCAAAGAGGGGGTCGTCTCACGACGATCCTGACCCGGCGGAGCCGAAACCAAACAGGCCGTCCGCGGTCAGCGGTCCGCTGTCAGGTGAAACCCGGAGACCCCGATCGCTGACGCCCGATTGCTGATGGCCGCGAGAACATTGAAAAAAATTCTGCCGGATCCGGTCAAGACAACACCGCCAAGGGACGAGCCACCCTGCCCCTAGCTCGCTCGTGAGCAGCGAGCAGGTTCGACCGATCTCGGGGGCCCGCCCTGGCTCGACGCACCTGCGCTGACCGGTTTCTGCGGGACACGTGGGCCTTCCTGCGCTATCACCCCGCGCACCATGGGCACCCCGCAGGACCCGCCAGCCAGAAGAAAGCAACGCAAGCGCCGCGCCCGAAAGAACGAGGCGTGGGAAGCCACTCGCGCCGCCGAGAACGCGGAGGCCGCGAAGCCAAAGGCTCCGCCGAAGACCACGACTTGAGCCAGGCCCCCGCAGGGGGGATCACGACGGCGATGACCGTAGCCACAGGCTGCTCGCAGCGCGTGTCCTCCTGTGCCTTCGATTCCGGCGGTTCACGTGGTAGATCCGCGTTGCATGGATGGTGCGCGCGTATTTCGCTGCCCTGCGTGTGGAGGCGACGTCAGCGAGTGGGCACGTGGTTGCCCGTTCTGCCGGGCTCCACTCGCCACGGTGCGATGCGGCAACTGCTTCCACATGAACGTTCCTCAGGCCGTCCATTGCTCCGGGTGTGGGCGCGAGCTGGCACTCGAACCGATCGGAGAGCCATCGGCGATGGCTTGCCCTCGCTGCGAGACCCCTCTGCTGGCGTTGCCGCAGGGGCCAGGATCCCTGTTCGACTGCGCGCAATGTGGGGGGCAGTTCGTGGAGAACGCCCTGCTCCGTGACCTCGTCGAGCAGCAGCGTGTCGTTCGGCCGGTCGCCGGGTTCCCGCCGACCAGCCAGGTACCGTCTACCGAGACCGTGCGCTACCTGGCCTGTCCCGCCTGCGCGAAGCTCATGCATCGGAAGAACTTCGGACGGAGGAGTGGAGTCATCGTGGATGTCTGTCCGCACCATGGAATCTGGTTCGATGCCGGTGAGTTGCCGCGTATCTTGAGCTTCGTCTCGAGCGGGGGACTCGAACGGGCCGCGGCACTGCACCGGGAAGAAGAGCGGATGGCATCGCTCCGCGGCGGGTCGTCTGGCCCCTCGTCCGCGGCCCTCTCGAGCGGTGTCCCGAGCCATCGTTTCGACGCCGAGCTCCTCAGCGATCTCGCCGAAGTGGGGCGGGACTTCCTCGGATACCTCCGCACCCTCATCCGTTGACTCGCCCCGCCTGCCGGCTCGGTCGGTTCACACCGGCAGGCTCGACAGCGCGGCCAACGCGAACAAGAATTGTCCAAGCCAACCCTCACCATGGCAAGCCACCGCCGTTCGTCCCAACCCGAAGAGCGGGGCGACGTCAATGTCGCCGAGCGAACCAGCACCTCCGAGCCCCGTCGGTACAACGTCGTCTTCCACAACGACGACTACACGACCATGGAATTCGTCGTCCTCGTGTTGACCCGGTTCTTTCACAGGGACGAGACCGAGGCGACTCGCATCATGTTGGAGGTACACCATCGTGGGTTCGGCGTCGTGGGCACATTCACCCGCGACGTCGCAGAAACGAAGGCTCAACAGGTCATGGAGTACGCTCGCGAACACGGCCACCCGCTCCGCTGCTCCGCCGAACCCGAGGGGATGACGAGCTGACCGGAGAAACCCCGCGATGAAGGTCAGCACCGAGCTCGAGATTGCACTGTCCCTGGCCAGTCGAGAGGCCTTTCGGCGACGCCACGATCTGATGTTGGTCGAGCACCTGCTCTTCGCGCTACTCCACGACGCAACCACCGCGCGCATCGTGGCCAAGTCTGGCGGAGATGTGGATGCGATCAAGCTGTCGCTCGACCATTTCCTCGCGCACGAGGTCACGGAGGTCCCCTCGGACCACCCGCTGAACCCCGTACCGTCGCGGGGATTCCACCGCGTGCTCCAACGTGCGGCGTTTCACGTGCAGTCGAGTGGAAAGGAGGAACTCGGGGGAGCGAATGTCCTCGTTGCCATCTTCTCCGAACCCGACTCTCCGGCCGTCAAGGCGCTCGCCGACGCGGGCGTTACTCGACTCGACGTGGTGAGCTACATCAGCCACGGGATCGCCAAGGATGGCGACGACGAGGTCGACGAAGCCGCAGATCTGGAAGGCGACGACGAGGTCGGACCGGCTGCCGAGGAACCCGCCGCGGACCCACTGGCCCGCTTCGCGCAGAACCTCAACGAACGCGCCGCTGCCGGGGAAATCGAGCCGCTCGTCGGCAGAGAACGTGAGCTTCGTCGGGCCATCCAGGTCCTGGCCCGACGCCGCAAGAACAATCCTCTCTTCGTAGGAGACGCCGGGGTCGGCAAGACGGCCATCGTGGAGGGCCTGGCGGCGCGGCTTGAAGCCGGTGACGTACCGGAGGCGTTGCGGGGCTCGGTGATCTACTCGCTGGACATGGGCGCTCTGCTCGCGGGCACCAAGTTCCGTGGGGATTTCGAGAGCCGGGTGAAGGCCGTGCTGAAGGCGCTCAGCAAGATCCGCGGATCGATCCTGTTCGTTGACGAGCTCCACAGCGTCATCGGGGCGGGTTCGACGAGCGGTAGCACGATGGACGCGGCAAACCTCCTCAAGCCCGCCCTCGCCTCGGGGAAGATGCGCTGCATCGGCGCCACCACGTTCGAGGAGTACCGGAGCCATGTCGAGCGGGATCGCGCGCTCGCCCGACGGTTTCAGAGGATCGAGGTCCTCGAGCCCTCCGTCGAGGAAACCATCCTCATCCTCGATGGGCTGCGGCCCCGCTACGAGGAGTATCACGGCGTGCGCTATGCTGACGGCGCCCTGGAAGCCGCGGCGCGCCTGGCTTCACGCCACCTCTCGGACCGAAGGATGCCCGACAAGGCGATCGACTTGATGGACGAGGCCGGTGCCGACGCGAAGCTCGAGGAGGGCCGAGACGCTGAGGTGAACATCGGGCGGATCGAGGCCGTGGTGGCGCGGATGGCGCAGATCCCACCGCGTCAGGTGAGCTCCGACGACAGGGCCGCTCTGCGCGATCTCGAGCGGGACCTGAACCAGGTCGTCTTCGGCCAGGAGCGCGCGATCCGGGAGCTCGCCACCGCCATCAAGCTGGCCCGCGCCGGACTCCGACCACCGAGCCAACCGATCGGCTCGTACCTTTTTACAGGGCCGACGGGCGTCGGCAAGACGGAGGTAGCCCGCCAGCTGGCAAGGACGCTGGGGATCGAGCTTCTTCGGTTCGACATGAGCGAGTACATGGAACGCCACACCGTGGCGCGCCTGATCGGTGCCCCTCCCGGCTACGTCGGCTACGACCGAGGTGGGCTACTCACCGAGGCAATGGCGAAGACGCCCCACGCCGTCCTCCTCCTGGACGAGATCGAGAAGGCACATCCGGATGTGTTCAACGTCCTCTTGCAGGTGATGGACCACGGCACCCTGACAGACAACAACGGCAAGAAGTCCGACTTCTGCAACGCCATCCTCGTCATGACCAGCAACGTCGGCGCCGCAGACCTGGCGCGGAACCCCGTGGGGTTCGGGAATCGGGACAAGACCGGCGGCGATGACATCGCATTTCGCAACACCTTCAGCCCGGAATTCCGCAATCGCCTCGATGCCCGTATCCGTTTCGACGCGCTCTCGCCTGCCACGATGCTTCACGTCGTCGACAAGTTCCTCGGTGAGCTCTCGGGGCAGCTCGCTGAGCGCAACGTCGCCATCACTGTGACACCGCGTGCTCGTCAGTACCTGGCCGACAAGGGGTACGACCGGGACAACGGGGCGCGCCCCCTCGCTCGAATCATTCAAGACGAGATCAAGCGTCGCCTAGGGGACGAGCTCATCTTCGGGGAGCTCGCCAATGGTGGCCAGGTAGAGATCGACGCCGTTGCTGGCGAGCTCGGATTCCGGTTCGACTCGTCGTCATCGGCGGCCAAAGAACAGCCGGGTTTGACCCACGACGAGTCCCCGCGCTAGCCCTGCCCCCCGGAACGAGGATCTGTCGCACCCCGAAGGAACGAGCCGGAGAGACTGGCACGGTCCTCGCATTCCGACCTCGGCATGAATGCCGCCACCCCACCGAGGCTGGTCCGGTCCGCCCTCGGCGGATTCGGAATCGGGTTGCTGGTCCTGCTTTCCACTGGGATCATCCTCGCTGCCTCCGGGGTTGGTCCGCCTCCTCCCGTACTCCATCGTTGAGGACCGAACGTGCGATCGGCTCGACCCGGCTGTGCCAGAACGTGCCAGCAGCTCCAGCTCGCCCAGCCAGGTACGGGCTCTGGTCAGGCCGAATCAGGGAGCGGGGATGGGAGCGGCGCTGACGGTCGCTGGAGGATCCGGGCTCGGCGTGCTCCCGCTCGCTGCCGGGACCGGGACGGGCGTAGTCCCGCTGGACGCGGCTGCGGCTCGCGCGGCGATGCGCGCCTTGACCGCCGTGGCGAGCGCACAGCTGTTGGCTTGTCGCTGTTGCGCCGCGATGCTGCGCTGCTGGTCCTCGGTTCGATCTCCCGACGCCAGATGCAGGCTGCGTTGCTCGCCAACCGGGATGAACCGACCCTCGGCCGGTGCGCGCACGCGCAGGAGCTGACGGCCGCTCCCGAGCTCCCAGACCCCCACCCGCGCCATGTGCGGCACCCGCTGCACTCGCTCCTCGACCGTTTCGTACCCGTCGAGCTTCTCCGGCAGCCCATCCTTCGGGTTCTCGTCGAGCACCGCCGTAAAGACCTCGGCCCCGTCCATCATCTTCACCGCGATCGGGACGTCGTTCCGGCTCACATGGTCGAGCTCCCTCTCGAAAGCCCGCACCTTCAGCTCGTTCGTCGCCTCATGGAGCTCATCGGTCCAGTCCGTGCTTAGCACTCGCAGCGCGCCATAGGCCAGACGGAGGTTATACGGGCGCGGAGGGGGCACGCAGACGTTGTACTCGTTGCACAAGAGCCCAGGCTCGCAGTCGGTCAGAGCCTTGCACGCGGGCCCTGCCCGCGGATCCGCTTCTCTCCGACGGACGAACATGCACGCGACGAACCCATCGAGCAGAGAGGAGGATGCCGCATGCCTCAACGCCTTCTCGGGCTTCGCCGATTCGATGTGCACCCGAAGGTAGATGCCAGGCCGCTCCTGGACCTTCTCGAGCGCGACCCCTGCATCCATTCGGTCGCCCTCGTATGGTCCCGCGAGGTCGGCGACCCACGCCTCGATCCGATCCATGTGAGGAACCACCTCGGGGGCGAGCACCGATGCCACCGCCCGCTGCTTCGCCATCACCTCCGCCTTTCGGCTCTCCAGCTGGCCTTGCGTTACCTTCCAGTACCCCACTCCAAAGGTCGAGAGGATCACCCCCGTCCACAGCCAGAACCGCGGCGCCCCTTGGTCTCTCAGCGGATAGACCCCGCGACGAAGCGCACTGCGCCGCTCCGCCCGCGCCTGGTTCAGCGATGGCAGTCCGCGCCGACTCGGCCCTCTCTCTACTTCTGCCATGCTCGCGCCTGCTCAAGAATCTCGAACCACGCGGCCACCGTGACCGCTACCGGAAGCATTGGACCCATTCGCTCCCCATGGTGTTCCACACCACTCGCACCCGCCCCTGCGAGCATCCCCTGCCCGCCGACAAAGCGCGAACGGGCAGCCCCCGTTTCGCACAGGGCGCTGCCCGTCTGGGGCCTCATGGCAAATCCCGCGCTCCGTCGGGCTTGGCTGGGATGTCCTCGGAATACTCCGGGCTCAGCCTCACTCGCCGCCGCCGCTGTCCCCGCCACCCAAGCGTCCGACCATGAAGCTGATGTTCGGATAGCCAGCGAAGGCCGAGGTCTGGAAGACGCTCTTTACCACCAGTGCAGGAACCTTTCGGTCAACCTGCAGGATGGCGACCCCCGGGAACTCCCTGCCGGGATTGATCTGCTTCCAGAGCTCCCGCTTGTTCTTCAGCACGCTGAACAGCTCGTCCACCCTCTGCAGCCGGTTGGCCTCGACGATCGCGTTCACGTTCCCCGATGGCACTCCATCAACCAAGATCTGAGTCCCCGTGATGGCGACCATTGGAGCCTCGACCATGTCGAGCACGTTCGCCGCGTTCGGGAGGCGGACGTTCTTGTCGAGGGGAAGCTCACCCGAGGCGGAGAAGCTCGAGAGCAAGAAGAGCACGATGCAGAGGAGGAAGTCGATGAACGGAATGAGCGGGAGCTCGAAGTTCACGCTCCGGCCGCCGCCGCCGGCGACCTTCTTGCGGACGAACGCCAGCGTGATGTGGTGTTTCAGGACAGGCCCGGGTACCGAAATCGGCTGGCGAAAGCGGTGAAGTGCTTTGTCGGACACAATCGATCCCCTTTCAGTTCGCGGCGAACGTCACCATGAAAGCGGGGACGGTTTCGACCGCACCACCAACGTTGTACTCACGCTGCGGGGTGTTGATGGCATCGATCACGGCAATCACGTCCTGGAAATGCGTCGAGTTATCGACGTGGAGCACCGCGCGATCGAACTTCTTGTCAGTCGGCGCTCGGTGGGAACCGTTCTGCTTCCACTCCGCCTCGATCTTCTTGGCGAGGTCCGGATACTGGATATCCTCGTTCGTCCCGATCGGCACCGCCTTGCGGTCGACGTCGATGGTGTTGACGACCGTGCTCCCTTCCTTCCACACAAGCTGGAACTTTCGCTCACCGCGCATCTCGACATGAAGCTCCTTGGGCTTCTCTTGCTTGTCGATGTCCTCTTCCGGGCGAGGCGGACCCGGCACGCGGGCATCAGCGTTGATCCGAGCCATCTGTGACCACACCGCCGTGATCAGGAGGAAGGAGACGAGGCAGAGGAGGAAGTCGATGAACGGAATGAGCGGGAGCTCGAAATTGACACTGCGCTTTCCGCCGTGTCCGCCGCCTGTGTCGATACTTGCCATGGTGCTAGCTTCCTAATTCGCCGGGCCCGCGAGGGACCTTGCTGCCAACGTACCGGCCGAGGTGACGACGGGCGAGCTGCCGCGGGCGAGACGCAACCGACGGAGCCCGCCCGTTGCCCTACCTCACGCGTTCTCGAGCCCCTGGAGGTTCACCTTCTGGCGATTGGCCACCACTAGGTTCAGGACCGAAACGGAAGCCTCGTTGATGTCGTCCTCCAAGGCCTGGGTCTTGGTCTGCATGATGGCGAACCCGGTCAGCGAGATGATCGCGGCGATCAGGCCAAACGCCGTGCAGTTCATCGCCTCGGAGATCCCCTCCGCGAGGATCCGGGCCTTCTGGCTCGGATCGACGGACTCGCCACCAACCGCGCCGAACGCCTTGATCAGACCGGTGATCGTGCCAAACAGGCCGGAGAGCATGGCCAGGTTCGAGAACAAGGCGAGCAAGGAGGTTCGCTTGTTGATCTTCGGCATCTCCTTGAGCGCGGCCTCGTCCATCGCGGCCTGAACCTCTTCGTCGGGACGGTTCACCTTGACCAGACCAGCCTGGACGATGCGCGCGAGCGGCGCGTTGGCTGCCGACGCCATCTTCACGGCCTTGGCCACGTCACCGGCGAGGATGCACTTCTGCATCGTGGCAAGGAAGACCTCCTTGTTGATCGATGCTCCGAACAGGTAGACCGCACGTTCGGCGATGACTGCGATGGCGCAGACCAACCAGAAAAGGATGATCCACATCGCCCAACCGCCCTCTTGATAGTGACGCCATAGAGATGCCATGAATACCTTCCGCCTGTTTTTCGTTGCGACCGTATTGCCCGGCGACGGCGGCAGAGGGTCTCACCCCCGGCAACCGGCGAGTTCACGTCAGTTCGAATCCACGAACACTGGAGTCCGGGACGGCGCTATCTTGCTGAAGTGAACCCGAACCCGTCAAGAGAGTTTGGGTCCCTACGCGATGTTCGTTCAGTACGGGAACTTTACACGGAAGAACGGGCAGATCTGGAGGCCGCCCGAGCGCTCCGCAGCGAGTTCCGTAGGTGGCGAGCAAGGTGCGGACGTCCTGGCCGCGCCTCCTCCACCGAGTGTTGCTTCTGTAACTGATCGCCCGTTGCCGCAGGCGGCCCCGCCCTCGCCGGAGGTCGATGCTACCCAGGTGCAGGATCGACGGCTCACCCGACGCCGTTCGCCGGCCGAACCACGCGGTCGAGATACCTTACTACTGGGCGCTTCTCGCCCCGGCGCTGAACCCAGCACCGTCCCACGGCGTCCTGTGAACGACGATCCTGGCCACCAACCCGCTCGCCAGGCTGACCGCTCGTCCCCAAGGCCCGGGGTCCTGCGGGCCTGAAGAAGAGGAAGAGAAGGAGCGACCCGGACCGGCTCGTCCCGATCCACCTGGCACGCCGATGGATGCGCCCCGACGCCGGCGGCAAGGCGGCGGATTGCTGCCGAAAAAGCGGGGTCGGTCTGGTTCTTCGGCCGGGGCGCAGCGAGTCTGGTTGCGCGAGGTCTTGCGGGGCGGCTATAGTCGCTCGCGTTTCGGCGCGGGCGTCGCGCGGGGTGGACGCAGAATCGACGTTCGGCATCCTGGGAAAGGAACTGGGAATGGAGTTCTTGTTCGCCGCAGAGGGAGTCGGGTTCTTCAACCAGCTGGTCGACGCCTTCAAGCACAATCCGACCTTCATGGTGTTGAACATGTGCACTTTGGCGATCGTGTTGACGATCGTCGTCGAGCGCTTCGTGTTCCAGCTGACGCGGTACCGCGTCAACTCCAAGGAGTTCTTCGCACAGGTGAAGAAGCTCGTCCAAGCGGGAAACGTCGATCGTGCGATCAAGCTGAGCGAGGCGAGTGACTACCCGATCCTCCAGCTCGTCCGCGCCGGATTGACCCACGCCAACAAGGGACCAGACGAGATCGACGCGGCCCTCAGCGAGAAGCTGTCCGAGCTCAAGCCAGAAGCAGAGAAGCGGGTGGGATCGCTCTGGTCCCTGGCCAACATCGCCACTCTCATCGGGCTCCTGGGTACCGTGTCCGGCCTGATCACCACCTTCGCGGCCATCGCGGCCCCGGGGCTGTCCCAGTCCGACAAGCAACGGATGCTCTCGAACGGCATCGCGGAAGCCATGTACAACACGGCGTTGGGATTGGGGATCGCGGTCTTCTGTATGATCACCCACATCTTGCTCCACACCCGGGCCAAATCAATCCAGCACGACCTAGAATCGACCATGGAGCGCACCTTCAATCTGTTGACGGTGACGCAGCGTTCTGGCTGACGTCGAGCCCTAGCGTCGCTCTCCAACAGAGCCTCCATGGAACAGGTCCAGTCCCTCAGCGCAGCCCAGCGGGCCAGGATCCGCCGCCTCAGCCAGCCGCGAGAGCTCAGTCCCGATGAAGAGGGCGGCGAGCTCAACATCGTCCCGTTCCTCGATATCATCGTGAACATCCTCATCTTCGTGCTGGCGACGGTGGCGGTGACCTTCACTGCCACCATCACCACTTCGCCCCCCGCCAGCCGAGGCGGCGGCGTCCGCAAGGAGATGGAGAGCACGGCCCTCAACCTCACCGTCATCATCGTGAACGACGGATTCAGCATCAAGGCTTCGGGCGGCAACGTCGCGCCCGGCTGCGCCGGTGTCGGGGCGGGGCTCGCGATCCCCAAGCGAGGACAGGAGTACGACTACGCCGCGCTCAACGCTTGCGTCTCCAAGCTCAAGCGCTCGAACCCCGATTTCGAGTCGGAGACCCAGGCGTTCATCAGCGCCAACCCGGGAACCCCATACCAGGAAGTCGTGCACGTCGCCGACGCGCTGCGCACCACCGCGAACGGGGAGACCCTCTTCGACGAGATCAACTTCAAGGTGTCGCGATGAACCCACCCGGTCCTTCACCAATGGGGTCTGCCGGTCCTGCGGCCCCCGCCGCGCGGTACAAGGCCGAGCTCCGCAGGTCGATCCGTCGCAACGCGATGGATCCCGAGATAAACTTCCTCAACATCACCGCGATGCTGGACATCATGACCATCATCCTGGTCTTCTTGCTGAAGAACCTGGGTGAGACCACGGCCTCGGTGCCGCAGAGTGATGACCTCCGACTCCCCACGTCCATCATCCAGACCCAGCCCCCGACCGAGGGCGTGATCGTCACCGTCTCCAAGAGCCAAATCCTCGTGGGTGATGACAAGGTGGTCACGTTGCCCAGCCGTGACTCGATGGTGCAGACGGGCGCCGGTGCGAACAACAAGCGGAGCGGACCGCAGGATCTTTACATCGTGCCCCTGGGCAATGCGCTGCAGGCGGCGCGAAAGACCGACAAGCTCATCCGCCAAGCGAAGGGGCTCGACCCCACGATGTCCGAGGCCATCGTCATCGCCGACGGGACCACGCCCTATCGGCTGCTGATCGAGGTCCTCCACACCCTCGGGCAAAACGAGTTCGGGCGGTATCATCTCATGGTGATGCAGGCCAAGAGCGCCCCCCCGAAGTAATGGCTAAAAACCGGCACCGTCGCCGGACTGCCCCGCCTCCGCAGAACCGGCGGCTGGCGACCGAATCCCCCCTGGCCCGCGGAGTAGCGGAGACACCACCGTCCAAGGATTGGACACCAACTGCCACCAATATTCGGGAGAGCCCAGGATACTCCTGGAGAGCCCAGGATACTCCGGAGAGCCCAGTTCTCCGGAGGACCCAGGCGTCCGGAGCACCTAGTCTTCCGGGGAATGGAGCCTGCACCGAAGACACCCCGAGCTGAGACCCCCATCCGAACTGGCCTAGAGCACCGATCAGGTTGCCAACAGCAACGGCGGCGCTGGAAACGCGTCCGTGCGAGGCGAGGACGCGTTTCCAACGCTGCCTCTGGAGAGGTCTGCTGCCGGTTCGGTGCTCTAGGTCGTTGATTTGACGCAGCAATCACCTGATTGCTGCTCTAGTGAATGAGCCCAAGCAGGTTCGTCGGTCCGCCGGCCACTTTTTGGCCCGCACCCTCGAATCTTCGGCTCCCGGGCTTGCCCCACCCCATCCCATCGTGCTAGGTGGTGGCGCGTAACTGAAACGTCGCTCCCGCGGGGGGAGCGTCCCGGGCGCCAGCGCCGGATTTCTACGATATCCCAGCTGTCTGCCGATTGTGCTTGGCTCGGAGTGGCCTCGTTTGGATCGCCGCCTGCCGCGGCCCGAGCGTGGCTCCTGTGCTCAAGCAAACTCCCGGGATAATTCCCCGCTGGATGGCAGCGATGCGGTCCTCGCGATCGCCCAATAGCCTCCTGCCGTGACCGAGATCGGGCTCACCGCTTTCATCAACCTGTTCGGGTTGGTCTTCGCCATCGTGCTGGCGCGATGGGTCGTCTCCGTTGATGCGGGGTCACCCGACTTGCGTCGCCTCGACGGTGCCGTGAAACGTGCCGTGGACCTCCAGCTTCTGCGCCTCTTCCGCCAGGTGAGTGTCATCGGCGCGGTCGCGCTGTTGCTCCCCATCGCCAGTCAGGGACTGCGAATTTGGGGCGCCGCGCCCCCGCCGCACCTCGCGGACACCCTCTTCTGCGCGCTCGGTACCACCGTCGGGGCGCTCATGGCCTGCGGCACGGCCTACTTCAGCGCGCAGCTCGCGCGGGCTGGCGCCGTCCGGGCGGTGGCCGCCGCCCGGCGCGACACGGCCGCCGCGGTGACCATCATCCTGCGGTCAACCGGCGCCGCCGCGGTCTTCGCGTCCGCGGTGACCGTCCTGGCCGACGTGCTCCTGTTCCTGCTGGTCGTCGCCATCGACGGCGGATTCTCGAGAGGAGACGGGATGGCGGGGGCTACCGCGCGCGGCGCGCTCCATCTCACCGGCGTGGCATTCGGTGCCGGTGCCGCCGCGCTCGCGATCCAGCGAGCAGGCATGGTGTACAGGACGGCAGCCGCGGTGGCGGCGGAGATCGCGATCGAGACCTCGGGCTCGCTCGAACACCATGACGCCCGCAATCCCGCGGTGGTCGCTGCCCTCGTCGGCAGCCACATCGGTCGCACGGCACCCCGGGTCCTCGATTTCCAAGTCGCCGTGGCCATGGCTGGGGCCCTGCTCGCCCCCCTCGCCACCCTGGTGTACGAGGCCACGGGCTCGGTGGGAGCGGCGCTGCTCCCGATCGTGGTGCACGCCTTCGCTGCGCTGGCGAGCGCGGTTGGGTTGTTGGTCGTTCGCGTCGGACCACGCGAGAATGCCACGAGGGCGCTCTTCCGCGGTCAGCTATCCAGCACGATCGTGGCGACAGGCGGGCTGGCGGGCGCGACGGTGTGGCTCGTCGGGGCCCATTGGCGGCTCCTGTTCGCCTGTGGATTGCCCACCCTCGTGGCCCTCGTCGCAGCGTCGTACGGGACCCGAATGCGGGCGCGGTCTCGCTTCGGCCTCCCTCGGGAGCTCAGCGCAGCTCAGCGCACTGGCTTCGTGCCCGCGCTCACGACAAGCTTGGGCGCCGGACTCGAAGCGACGGTTCTCCCCGTCATCACCACCGGCCTCGGCCTCATCGTCACCTGGCGCCTCGGCGTGATGACCGAGCTACCCCATGGCGGAATCATCGCCCTCTCGGTGGCCACTGCCCTCCTTCTTAGCACGGCGCCGTTCGTCCTTGCCCTCGCCACTCTCGATCCCATGGCCAGCGACACCGTCGGGGTGCTGGCGTTGACGCCCGAGGTCGAGTCCGACAGCACCATCCAGCGCGTCCGCTCGCTCGACGAAGCTGGCTTCGCGGTGGGTCATGTGGCACAGCCCTACCTCGCTCTCGTGGGGGGCGTGGTAGCCCTGGGCGCCATCTGGATCTTGGATCTGGCTGGCACACCGAGCGAGAAGGTCATTTCGAGCGGGATTGACATGGTGCGGCCCGAGGTCATCTGGGGCGGAGTGGTGGGTGCCGCCGTCGTCCTGGCTCTGGTCGGCAACACCGCGCGAACTACGGCCCGCGGTGCCATCGACCTCGCCGGCGAGATCGACCGCCAGCTGCGGCGCTTTCCGCGGGAGCACGGGGTCTCCCAGATCCCCCCCGGCTACACACCGAGCTACCGAGCCTGCATCGATCTCGCTGCCGCGGCTTCTGCGCGCGGCTGGGTGCCGCTGGCGGGAGCCCTCGCCGCACCACTCCTCGTCGCGATCGCATCGGCACCACTCGGGCTCGGCGATCCCTCACCTCCCCATCGTGCGTTGGTCGCGTTGGTCATCGTAACGACGGCGACGGGACTCGGCCTGGCCCTCGCCGCCGGCAGCACCGGAACCCTGCTCACCAGTCATCGGCGAACCCCGCGTCGTCCGGCCACGACCGACGGTGACTCGGCGAGCGCCCTGGCGATCGGGGAGACCCTCACCACGGCAGTTGGGCCAACGGCACTGTTGATCGTCAAGGTCGTCGCCATCGCGGCCCTCTCGCTCGTCCCCTCCCTTGGCTAGACCCCAGCTGAGCCAGCCTGGGATCCATCGCCTTCATCCCATCCCCTCTCCTGCAAGGATCGGCGCTTGTCATCGATATCAGAGACGCTCTCCACCCTCTCGGACCGAGGCCTTCGTAGACTGCTCGGTGCGCGGACCTTCCTCCGAGGCCTTGACTACGAAAAGCGCAAGGTGGTCGAAGAGGTCGAGATCAACGAGTCCAACGCGCGCGGTCGGGTGCGGGGTTCCGATCCCGACCCCTACGAGACAACGATCCGCCTCGGTGGCGATGGGATCACCTCGTACTGCACTTGCCCGGCGTTCCAGAAGACGAGCCAGCACTGCAAGCATGTCGCCGCGCTGCTCATCACCGTGCGCAACCAAGCGCGCGCTCAACTGCCTCGTCAGCAGCCGCAGCCCGCGCCGGTCGCGGTGCCAGCGCCGGCGGCGGTGCCGACGGCCGTCAACCAGGACCAGAGCAAGGCGAGCCGTCGGCGCGATCGCCGACGCCGGGTACAATCCCAGCAACACGCCGTGCCCCCGGGCATGCAGTTGCCCCCGACGTCCAACGCGAGCGCTCGCTCGACGGGGATCGGGGCTTGGCTCACGCCCCAGGGACTCGTCAGAGGCCGGCCGCTCGAGTTTCGCATCCACGTCCGCCAGGGCGGCCTCACCGTGACCGTTCTCGACACCGACGCCCGAGTGCCCCTGCTCCCGAGCGTCGCCCTCTCCTGGCAGGCCCACTCGCCCTCGCCGGAACGCGAGGCGTTGCGCGTCCTCACTCGCTTCGAGAGTGGCAACCCCCGCCACCCCGCCGTGGACATCCGCGGGGAAGACGCGGCGGAGCTCCTCCCCCACCTCGTCGGCCTCCGGGTGCTGCTCGAGCCCGCCCTCATGCAGCTCCGGTTCGTCGAGGAGCCCATCCGTCCCCATTTCGATCTGGAGATGATCGGCAACGACACGATCGTGTGCAAAGCCACCTTCGAGCGCAACGGCGATGGCCGCCGCTTCCAGCTCGGTTCTGGTGGTTGGTTCGAGGGTGCCCCGGGTTGGCACATCGATACCAGCGAGGGCACGGCGCGCCCTCTCGACCGCCGCGTCTCGCCGGCCGCGCTCGCACGGCTCTTGCGGAGCTCTACCATCGCAGAACCGGCGTCGGAGCTCATCTCCCTGATCACCGACGGGCTCCCACGGGTCGCACTCGAGATGGGGGCAGAGCTCCCGGATCTCTCCCAAGTCGCGGATGTCACCGACCTCGAGCCCACCTTCCGTCTCCGGGCCACCGGTTCTCTCACCGAAGTCCAGGCCAGCCTGTCCGCCTCGTACGGCGACGAGGAGGTCGAGATCCGCGCTGACGGGATGTCGCCACCGGTCCGCATCATTCCGCCCCGTGAGGGTCAGAAGCGGGCAAAGGTGATCCGCTTCGACATCGTCGCCCAGCAACGTGCCGCCGAGGAGCTGGCCTCCCTGGGGCTCGGTGCCGACGAATCCGGCGCCACCTTCATCGCCGAAGGGGATCGTGCGATCCAGTTCTGGGCCGAAGGGGTGGGCTCCCTCCCCGAGACCTGGGACCTCTACGTGCCCGAGGATCTCGTGGGCGCTCAGGTCCGCCGTGGATTCGTCGGGATGAACGCTCGGGTCTCGAGCGGAGTCGACTGGCTCGCGGTGAAGATCTCCTACGAGAGCGAAGGGATCGGGGTCGAACGCACGGAGCTCGAGCGCTGCCTTCGCGAAGGCCGGAAGTTCGTCCGACTCAGTGACAACTCCTTCGCCCAGCTCGACCCCGATAAGGTCCGCGCCATGATGGATCGAGAGATAGAGCTTCTGGCGTCCTCCGGAAAGGCGGGCAAGCTCTCGCTCTCCCAAGCGGGACGGGTCCAGGAGCTCCTGCAGCAGGCGGAAACCGCCACCATCGCGGCCTCGACTCGCGCCCTCTTCGATAAGCTCACCAACATCCAGGAGATCAAGCAGCTCAAGCGGCCGCGAGGCCTCAGGGCGGTTCTCCGCCCATACCAGGAACAGGGGCTCTCCTGGCTCAAATTCATCGACGATCTCGGGTCGGGCGGCGTACTCGCCGATGACATGGGCCTGGGCAAGACGGTCCAGACCTTGGCGCTCTTCATGGCGCTGAAGCAGGAGAAGCGGCCGCTACGCGCCCTGATCGTGGCCCCCACCAGCGTCGTCACCAACTGGACCCGCGAGATCGAGCGTTTCACCCCGACCTTGACGACCGCGCTGTGGCACGGAGCCGGGCGTCGCGAACAGAAGAAGGATCTCGGGAGCGCGAACGTCATCATCACAAGCTATGCGCTCCTGCGTCGTGACATCGATCTCTTGAAGAAGATCAAGCTCGACTACGCGATCCTCGACGAGGCCCAGAACATCAAGAACCCGCTCAGCGCGACGGCCCAAGCGGCACGCGAGCTGCTAGCGGACCGCCGCCTGGCCCTCACGGGCACCCCGATCGAGAACCGACTCAGCGAGATTTGGTCGATCTTCGAGTTCGTCAGCCCCGGCCTCCTGCCACCACTCGCCAAGTTCGAGGAGAAGTTCGCTCGACCCATCGATCAAGGCGATTCTCGCGCGGCAGCGCGGCTGCGGGCGGTGATCCATCCGTTCATCCTTCGCCGCACCAAGCTCGAGGTCGCCAAGGACCTCCCGCCCAAGCTCGAGGTTGACAAGATCGTGGATCTCGCTCCCGATCAGCGCGCGATCTACACGCAGGTGCTGCGCGAGGTGCGCGCCCAGGTCATGGGTGAGGTCGAACGAGCCGGCATGGCCAGGAGCCAGCTCCACATCCTCGCCGGGCTGACCAAGCTCCGCCAGGCAGCGTGCGATCCGCGTCTCCTCGGCTTGCCGCGTGAGTTCAGCCACGATGACAGCGGCAAGCTGAGCGCGCTCCGGGAACTGGTCGACGAGGTCGAGTCTGGCGGACACAAAGTGCTCGTGTTCAGCCAGTTCGTCTCGATGCTGAAGCTTGTCCGAGACGCGCTGGACGAGGATCGAATCAAGTACGAGTACCTCGACGGAAGTACCACCGACCGCGCGGAGCGCATCAACCGGTTCCAGAGCGATCCCACCATTTCGGTCTTTCTGATCAGCCTGAAAGCGGGCGGCACGGGCCTCAACCTGACCGCAGCGGATACGGTGATCCATTTTGATCCGTGGTGGAACCCCGCCGTCGAGGACCAGGCGTCCGACCGTGCCCACCGAATCGGCCAGAGCAAGGTCGTGACCGTGTATCGGCTGGTCGCAGCGGGTACGATCGAAGAGAAGATCCTCGAGCTCAAGCAGAAGAAGAAGGACCTCGTAGCGGCGGTCTTGAGCGAGGATTCGCCCGCCGGGAAGAAGCTGACGCGCGACGATCTGGACGAGCTCTTCCGGCTCGAGTGACGCCTGGCCGACAGCTCGCTTGGCTACCGTCGCATCGAAACGCCCATGAGCAGACCGAATGCGATGAGGGAGGTGACCAGGCTCGACCCCCCGTAGGAGAAGAGCGGGAGCGTGATCCCCACGACCGGGAGGATCCCCATCGCCATCCCCGCGTTCGCCAGCGTGTGCCAGAAGACGATGGAGCCGACTCCAACCGAGACGCCGGCGCCGAAGCGGTCCTTGGCCTGCGAGGCGACGTTGATCGCCCAAATGCAAAGGAACGCATAGGTACCGAGGAGCACCAACCCGCCGAGCAGCCCCCAATCCTCGGCGAATACGGCGAGGGGGAAATCGCTGAACTGGTCGGGCAGGAAACCGAACTGGTTCTGGGTCCCTTGCATGAACCCCTCACCCCAGAGCCCGCCGTTGCCGATCGCAATCCGTGACTGCAGCGCATGCCACCCAGTCCCGGTCTTGTCCGCCTCCGGGTCGAGGAAGCTCGTGATACGATCCCGCTGGTAGCCGTGCATGCCGTAGCTCCACAACAAGAACGCGGCCGCGCTACCGAGCCCCGCCAACGTGATCACCGCCCGTGGCCGGATCTTCGACATCGAGATCATGGTCATCGCCGTGGATAGGTAGATGAGCGAAGTACCGAGGTCAGGCTGCACCATCACCAGGGCAACGGGCACGAGCGTGAAGACGACGGCGGGAAGCAGGTCGATCAGCGTGCGTGGCTCGGTCTTGGGATCGTCGTGGAGGAACTTGGCGAGAACCAGCACCAGGATGACCTTCATGAATTCGCTGGGCTGGAAGGTGAAGCCCCCGAGCTCGATCCACCGCCGCGCGCCGCGCGTGTCGGCTCCGAGCACGAAGACCAAGCACAGGGAGAGGATCCCGGCTGCATAGAGGGGGTATGCGAGCCGCTCGTACTGTCGGTAGTCGATGGCGGCGACCAGGATCCCGGCGAGCATCCCGACCACGAGCCAGTAGATCTGCGACACGTAGACGTCCGCCAGTCCGGCCCGCGCCCCGGCGCCGATGTACGGGCTGGTCGCGCTATAGAGATTGACCACCCCCATCGTGGCCACGGCGACGACCCCCGTCATCAGGGCCCAATCGATCTGAACCCCGGAACGAGAAGAAAGCCCATCGCTTCCGCGCGGCATCAGGGCACCTTCTCGGTGGACTTCCGGTGCGCTGCCGTTCGTTTCGCCTTGAGGTTCTCCCAATCCTGAACGATGCGCATACCAACCGGCACTGCGTTCTTCCCGCCGCCGCCGCCGTGCTCCACCAGAACGACGATCGCGATCTCGGGTGCCTTGGCGGGCGCGTACCCGGTAAACCAAGCGTGGTCGCGATTGAAGTACCACACCTTGTCGGGATCCACCCCCCGCGGGGTCGCTCGGCTCACCTGCGCCGTCCCGGTCTTGCCCGCCACGTCGACCCCCGCGATCCGCTCCGCGTGCGCGGTACCGTGACGGTCGGCCACGACGTCAGTGAGCGCGCGCTTGATGAGGCCGAGGTGATCCTGGTCCAGTTCGACCAGCCGCCGCACCCGCGGTGGGAACTCCTGCACGACGGTCCCATCGCTGGTTTCGATGCTCCGAACCACCTGCGGCTGGTACAGCGTCCCGCCGTTGGCGAGGGCCGCATACGCCAACGCCTGCTGCAACACCGTCACCGTGGTCGCGCCCTGTCCGATCGCGGCATTGAGGGTGAATCCGCCGCGGAAAGCACCCTTGTAGCGGCGCCGGTACCAGCTTCGAGTCGGCATTCTCCCGGGCGCCTCGGGGTTCGTGCCCACCCCCGTCTTCGCTCCGAACCCGAAGTCGCGCCCGACCTTGGCCAGTCGGTCGATGCCGGTCTTTCCGGGCGCATTCTGCAGCGCCTCGCCGAGAGCATAGAAATAGGTGTTGCAGGACACCACGATGGCCTCGTGGAGGTCGACGTTCCCGTGGACGCTAGTGCAACGGAAGTACCGCTTGCCGTACCAATACCCCCCGCGACAGTTCACCATGCCCCGAGCATCGATCAGACGATCCGCCAGGCCCGCCAGAGCGCTGAAGGGCTTGTAGGTCGACCCGGGCGGATATGCCGCCGAGATGGTCTTGTCGAGGGTCGGGCGAAGCGGATCGGCGTAGAGCCGGCGAAACGCCTCGCGAACCGCCTTGGTCCCGCTCCCGCCGGAGACCACGTTGGGATCGAAGCTCGGCTTCGAGTACGCCGCCAGGATTCGTCCCGTGCGCACGTCGACGACGACGACGGCGCCTGCCAACTGCGTCCGCATCGCCGCATGCACCGCACGCATGAGCTCGATGTCGATCGTCAGCGAGACGTCACGTCCTGGCACCGGATCGAGCTGCCGCGGCTCGTCGAGGTACTTGGCCTCGATCTCCTCGGGATTGAGGTTGGGCCGGCTCAATCCGCGCACGACCTTCTTCCACCCCCGCTGGCCGCGGAGGTAGCTCTCCCAACGCCGTTCGATGCCGACGGCTCCGATGCGGTCCCCCGCCCGATACCCGTGATCGCCGATGCGCGCGAGGTCCTCCGCGTCCACTTCGCGCATGTATCCGAGCAGGTGGGCGCCGAGTTCTCCGTGCGGGTAGTACCGCACGGGCACCGGAGCCACGTCGACCCCGACCAGCCCCTCACCAGGCCGGGGTTTCCGCCCGCGGACCTCTTGGGTCTTCAGCGCTGCCACGACGTCCCGAGTGACGTCGACCTTCAGCAGCGTCTGCTGCATCTTGCGCGGCCCATCGCGAGCCTCGCGGATGTAGGCCTCAAGCGTCGCCTGCACCTCGGGCTCGAGACCCATGAGCTTGACGACGCGTGGCCAGGTCGTTTCGAGATCGATGACCCCCGGCGTGACGTAAACGTTGTACGACGGCCGGTTCGCCGCCAGGACCGTACCGTTGACGTCGCGCAGGACGCCCCGCGACGTCGCGAGCGGAGTGCGACGAACGATGTTCGTCCGGGCCTCGGTGCGGTGTAGCTCCGCCTCGAGCACCTGGAGCTGGACGAGCCGTCCGGTCAGCACGGCGAAGGTACCGAGAACGACGAGCACCATCCACCGGTATCGCCGGCGGAACTCCCCGACGTCGGAGCGTTGCACCAGGAAGTCCACGTCCGTTCCTCTCTACGATGCCCCTTCGGCTGGACCCCTCGTGGACCCTGTCCCTCCCGAATGCAGCCGCTGGACCCAGCGGAAAACGAGGGGAGCGAAGAGGGCGGTCGCGATGGCGTGCGGCAGAAGAACCGTCGAAATCTCAACTGGACGCCGCGTGTCTGCCCCGAACACCGCGAGCAGCACGAGGACCAGCAGCCCTTCCACCAGCGCGAACGCAAAAGCGAGTGACATCCGAGGGAGTAGCGTCTGCGCCGTCAAGCGAACCCCGGCCATTCTCGCCAACCACCACAGCGCGACGTAAGTGAACGAGAAGAGCCCAATCGGCGCATCGGCGAGGATATCCAACGCATACCCGAGGCAGAACGCCAAAATGGCACCGCGCCCCATGCTGCTCTCCTGAACCCCGAGGAACACCACGATCGGCAGGACCAGGTTGGGCGTCGCCCCGTGCAGATAGGGCACGACGAAGTCCGGAACGACCCCCTCCATCATGGCCATGATGCGATAGACGTTCGCCTGCGTCAGGGTGAGCAGCACGCCGAGCAGGATCAGCGAAAGGTTTCGCATGGGTGCTTCCTACCGAGCACCTCGGCCCCGTTCGTGAGTCACGGAACAATCCTTGGTGTCGGTGAGAACGATCAGCACCTCCTCGAGCCGCGAGTAGTCCACCGTCGGTTCGGCCTCGACTTCCTGGTAGATGCCGAACTCCCGCCGCATCACGCGCGTCACTCTGGCCACCGGCAGACCCTTCGGGAAGCGGCAGCCGACGCCGCTGGTCAGCAGCAGGTCGCCGACGTCAATCTCGTCGGTTCGCTGGACATACTCGACGCGCACCTCATACCGCTTGCGGTTCCCGGTGCCCCGCACGAAGCCGCGGGCGCCGGTCCGTTCGACCACGACGTCGACCCCGAAGCCGCTGTCCACGGTGAGCTGCACGTCAACCTTGTCGCCGGCCACGCGGAGCACCGTCCCGACCGTACCGTCGAGGGACACCACCGGCATGTTGTCGCGAAGACCCGCCGCGGGGCTGTCCAGCACCACGTGTGCCACCCGGAAGTACTCGGTCGTATCCTTGGCGACAACGACTGCACTCACGGTCTCATCCGGTATCGCCTCGCGCAGCCCCAACAGCCGTTGAAGACGACGATTCTCCGCCTCGGCTGCCTCGAGCTCGCGCAGCCTCCGGCGCAGTCGGGCGTTCTCGAACACGAGCCGGTTGTTGTCCTCCTTCACGTCGACCAAGTAGACGTAGCTTGAGACGATCCGCGACACCCCGCGCGCGAGCACTGCCGCCACGTACTCGAGCGGCGCCGCCACCGTCATCAGCGCCCGATCAACGACGCTCATGTCCTCCGGACGACGCACGCTCGCGCGCAGGAAGAAGAACGGCACCGCGAGCAGCACCACTACGATGACGATGTCACGGTACCGCTTGAAGGACCCCAAGGTCGGCCCCTCCCAACTCAGCCGATGGTGACTTCCTTCAGCAGCTCGATGTGGTCCAGCGTCTTCCCGCTGCCCAGCACCACGGCGCTGATCGGATCATCGCTGACCATCACCGGCAATCCCGTCTCCTCGCGCAGGAGCACGTCCATCTGCTTCAGGAGCGCTCCCCCACCCGTGAGAACGACGCCCTTGTCCACGATGTCCGCGGCGAGCTCGGGAGGGGTGCGTTCCAGGGCCAGCAGCACAGCCTCCACGATCGCGTTGATCGGCTCGGAGAGCGCCTCCCTGACTTCGTCGGAGTTTACGACGACGGTCTTCGGAATGCCGGCCACCATGTCCCGGCCCTTGACCTCCATGGTGAGCTGCTGCTCGAGCGGGAAGGCGTTGCCGATGGTCGTCTTGATTCGCTCCGCTGTCTGCTCACCGATGGCGAGGTTGTACTTGCGCTTCATGTAGGCGACGATGGCTTCGTCCATCTTGTCACCTCCCACGCGCACGCTCTGGGAGTACACGATCCCGGCGAGCGAGATCACCGCGACCTCGGTGGTCCCACCGCCGATATCGACCACCATATTCCCGCTGGGCTCCGTGATCGGGAGCCCCGCTCCGATCGCCGCGGCCATCGGCTCCTCGATGAGATAGACCTCTCGGGCGCCAGCGCTCTCCGCGCTCTCCTTCACCGCCCGCTTCTCGACCTCGGTGATCCCGAAAGGCACGCAGATGATGATCCGAGGCTTCACCAGCGTGCGCCGGTTGTGCGCGCGAGCGATGAAGTAGCGGAGCATCGCCTCCGTGATTTCGAAATCCGCGATGACGCCATCACGGAGCGGCCGGATGGCCTGGATGTTGCCGGGCGTCCTGCCGAGCATCTCCTTCGCCTCGCGGCCCACCGCGAGCACCTTCTTGTCCCCACGAGCGTCTCGCTGGACCGCGACCACCGAGGGCTCACAGCTGACGATCCCCTTCCCCTTCACGTAGATAAGGGTGGTCGCCGTCCCGAGGTCGATGGCGAGGTCGTTGGAGAACAGGCCGTAGAGCCAGTCGAATATCATCGATCCTTCTCAGCAATCCAACGAGCAGACGGGGCACAGCCACTGCTGGATCGGGAACCCCCGAACTGGCTTACTCAGCGGCGAGCGTTTCTTCGGCCGGTTCCTAGCACGCGCCGCACGCCACGTGCAATCGGCGCCGACGGGCATCCTGCTCCGACGTTCAGCTAAGCTTCCCTGTCTCTACCCCTTCGCTCGCGACGGCCTACTCCTCGTCCCAGTCGTCCCAGTCCCGTTTCTTCTCGCGTCCACGCTTCGGACGGGTGATCTCGCCCTCGGGCGCCCCGCCGCGCTTCTTCTTCTTCTCCGGTCGATCCCCGCGGCGGCGCCCGTCGACCTTCCCGGACTCGAGGAAGGGCGGAGGGCCCGGCGCAACGGCAGGTGGACTTGAAACGCGGGGTGGCAGGGGCTCCCGGGACGGCCGCAAGCTCGGATCGTGGCGTTCGGGCCGCTCCGGACGTTCTCCGCGAGGATGGGCCAGGTTCACCATCAGACGACGCCCGCCGAGGTCGACGTCCCGCAGCGCCGCGACGGCCTCGTTGGCAGCCTCGGTGGTCGCCATGGTGACGAAACCAAACCCGCGAGGTCTCCCGTCCGGACCCATCGGCAGATGGACGCGCGCCGGACAGGCCGCGCCATGTTGTTCGAACAGAGCCTCGACGTCAGCCAACGCACAGTCGTAGGGGAGATTGCCGACGTACAGCGTTCGGTCTGCACCGCGGTCCGCTCCCACGGTCGGCCCAGGACCTGAACGCTCCGCGCCGTGAACCCGCGGACCTCCATCGCGAGACTCGGCACGGTCGTAGCCGCGGGGCGGACCCTCACGACCCTCACCTCGTTCGAATCCCCGCGGGGCCCCTTCGCGCCTCGGGGCCTCGGCCTGGAAGGGTCGAACAGAGATCGATCGGCCCGCCTGGATCGACCCGTCAAGGGCGCGACGAGCTTGCGCCGCCTGCTCTGCGGACGCGAGGGTCACGAAGCCGAAGCCGCGCGGCCTACCCGTCATCCGATCGCGAGGCAAGCTCACGTCTGTCACCGTGCCGCCCGTCGCTGCGAAGATCTGTCGAAGCACATCCTCCGTGACGGAATCCGGCAAGCCCGCTACGAAGAGCTTCCGTTCATCCTCGGTCGCCATTGCTGCGAAACAATCCCGGTATCGTGTCGCGGCGACCGGCGCCGCGCGGCTTTCGGAGCATCGAGGTCGGAAAACACGATACGTGGCGCAAGAACGCCGTCAAGTCACCTTTCGCAGCGCGCCCTCCCCCGCCTCTTCGACCCGGCTTCCGACCGCGAGGAAACCCACGCCCGCCGCAGAGCTCGGCTCCGAACCCAACCTGGGCTCGACGGACCAGCAAAAACATCGCTCTTTGCCCGAGCCCCGGGAACCGGTCGCGAGGTTGGCTGCTTCCCTGCACCTCTGGTCCGTGTATCCTGAAGCTTCGCCCGGCGCCCTCGACCCGATGAAGACCCGTATCCTTGTCAATCCACGGGCCGGCAGCGGCGCCGCCGCGACAAGGGTGCCCGCGGTCGAGCTCTCCCTTCGCGAGCGGGGACACGTGGTGGACCTCGAGCGGACGCGAGGCCCCGGAGATGCAACACGAATCATCCGGGAGGCCCGGGAGGAAGGGGTCGATTGCGTGGTCATCGTGGGTGGCGACGGGACGCTCAACGAGGCCTGCCAGGCATACCTCGACGACCAAGGGCGGCTATTGGAGGGGCCGGAGCTTGCCATCGTCCCCGCTGGCACCGGGGGTGATTTCCGGAAGACCTTCGACCTGGGAACGGACACGGCCGCGGCGGTCGCCCGCATGGATGAGTCGCCGGGTCGGCGGGTCGACCTCGGCGTCGCGGAGTTCAGGGACCACCGTGGAACGCCCACGCGCCGGGCCTTCGTGAACATCCTGAGCTTCGGTCTCGGCGGACTGACGGACCGCGTCGTCGCTGGCGGCCCCAAGTGGGTCGGCGGACGGGTGGCCTTCTTCACCGGCGCCCTGAGGGCGCTGTTCGCCTACCAGAACCTCCCCGTGCGCTTGACGGTCGATGGAGCCTCCTGCCTCGAGGCGCCCATCCTCAACGTGGCGATCGCCAACGGCCGGTACTTCGGCGCCGGGATGAAGATCGCGCCAGAGGCCGATCCGAGCGATGGCCAGTTCGACGTCGTGGCGCTCTACGACCTCACGCGAGCTCAGGGGCTGGGACTCGCCTACAAGATCTATCGAGGAACCCACCCCGGCTCACCGGGCGTCCGTGTCGCGACAGGCCGAGAGATCCATGCTGCCCCCGCCCGCAGCTCCTTGGAGGTCCTGATCGATCTCGATGGAGAGACACCTGGCCGGCTTCCGTTGGACGCCCGCATCATCCCGGGGGCGCTTCGCTTCCGCATCTAGCGGCATCACCATCTGGTTCAGCTGCGAGCGGCACGGGCGGCGCGACGAGCCGCCCGTCGCTGGGACGGGGAACCGCGCGGGGGCGCGCCGAGCCCGCGAACGGGTCCCGCGGCGGCCAGCACGAGCGAGTCGTCCTCGTCGGGGGACGACCGGTGCATGAGGTGCCAAAGGAACCCAACGCCGACGACCACCAGCACGATCGACAACCACTGCGCCGGTGTCAGCGCGAAGTACCGCGCATCACCCACCCGCAGAAAATCCAGGGCGAACCGCACGGGTGCGTAATAGAGCGCCATCGTGGCAATGAAGAACCCCCACGGACGGCGGCGCCGCCGGAGGAGGAGGAACGCCACCGCGAGGGGGATGGTGAGCACCATCTCGTACAGGCCGAGGTCATAGCGGCCCCCGTTGGGAAACTGGACCGCGAACCAAGCATCGCTCTCGAGTCCCGGATGGTCGTGGGCCACGGAACAACCCATACGCCCGAACACCCATCCGACGGGGAGCGCGCTGGCCAGCACATCGGCATAGGGCAGTACCCGCTGCCCCGAACGGGCGCGCCAGACGAACGCACCCACCACCCCGCCGATGAAGCCCGCGAAGCTGCTCAATCCATCCCAGACCCGAAGCACCACCAGCGGGTCCTCGACGAGCTCGCGTGGTCGGTAGAACAAGACCTCCAAGACGTGGCCGATGATGAACCCGAGCCCGACCACCCAGGTGATGAACGATCCCATTCGCTTCTCGTCGAGCCCGACGCGCCGCGCCTGTCGCACGGCAAGGTACGCACCGAGGTAGACCCCGACGGCGACGAGCACGCCAAACGGCTGGATCGCGATGGGGATTGGGGGAAAACCACCACCGAGCGCGCCTTCTGGGACCAACGTGAGGACGAGGCGTTCGGTCGGGATGTACGGGATCAGGGGATCGAGAGCCACGGGAGGAGGGTTTCTACCACGGGGGGGCGATGATTCCAGCCTCGGCTCCGGGCCCAGAGTCTGCCGCCTTGTCCTCAGACACCACCGGCTCCACGACGACCCGATCCTCCTCGGTGTTCACCGGAGCAGCGATCATGGTGACCCGCACCCCGTCGCAGGTTCGGACGAGCACGGTCGGGCTGGTCGCGGCAGTCGCGCAGCGCGCCGCGGGAAGGACCCGCTCGAGCGCGTTCTCGGCGACCGTCAGCGCCACCGCAACTGCCTCGAGGCGGGCGAGCGGATCGTCAGGAGCCACGGGTCTGAGCGACACTGCCTCCGCCACCCGGTTCCAGAGCTCCGGACCAGTCAGCACCGCACGAGCGACCCGTCCGCGTTCGAGCTCGACGACCACGTCGAAGATCGCTTGCCGGCTCGATAGCGCCCCTGCCTCCGGGACTGCATAGTCCAGGCTCAACGTCTTCGCGCAACGACCGCCGACACAGCGCGCCATGGGCCGCAGGATCCGCCAATGGTGCAGGAACGTCGAATCGAGCTCGGAGGTCGGGGCGCCCCAGGTCCGGATCCCAGCGAGCAACTGGATGAATCGGGTCACCTCGACCAAGAGGATCTGCCTGCCGCGCTGGGCTGCGTCGAGCTCGGCCGCGATCTCACGAGCCCGAAGCTCGAAGCGTTGCTCCCGCTCCCGTGCATACTCCCGAGCGAGCTCGAGCTCACGGACTCGACGCGCAACCTCGCCATGGTGGAGCCCCTGCGGAAGCGCCGCGAGGTACGCACGAAGCCTCGGCAAGCTGTCGTAGGACTCCGCCCAGTAGCGAGCCTCTTCGGCTCGGTACCATCGCCCCAACTCCTCGGTCCAAACCCCGCCGGGATAGCGGTTGAGGTACGCATGGGCGGCGGTGAGCCTCTCCTCGACGGTTTCGGCAGTGCGAACCTCGCGGTAAGCTGCGTATTCTGCCGGCCGGGCACCGAGGCGCCGAAGCCCAGCACAACCGGTGACCACCAGCGCGAAGACCAGCAGCCCCAAAGCCACCCGTCGGCTCACTTCCCCTCCGGTGGCGGACAGAAGTCACACTCGGTGGGCAGGCGGGGCGAGTCGTCGTCAACATAGGTCGCGAAGGCACCGCATGCGGCGGCCTCGATCGCCCGCAGACAGACCTCCCCATCGTGGACGAGAGGGACGCAGTCTTCCGGGAACGCCGTTGGGTTCGTCTCCGCCCCGAAACACGCATCGCGACAGGCCTGCGTGCCAAGCGAGCACCGGGTGCACTGCTCGCACTCGATCTCGCGCAGTTGCTGGAAGAAGCGGGCGGGCTCCAGCGTCTCCCTGGGTTGGCCGCACCCCCCCACGTCGCCGGGCACGGCTCCGAGGCTCCCAAACACGACGAGGACAACGCCGGCCAGGCGCAGCTCCAGGCGGACCGGGATCTCCGCGGACCGGGGGCTCATCGCCACACCTCGTAGTCGACGACTCCGCCCAGCGAGAGGCCAACGAGGGGGATAGCCGTTCGCTCACGCTCATGCGTCGCCGCCCCGAAGAACAGGCTGCCCGAAAGCTCGGCCGTCAGACCCAAGCCCGCACGGGCATACCAGGCAGCCGCGATCGCCGTCTCGATCCCGGTCGTCACGTCAGGATTGAGGACGACTGGAACGCCAAGCCGCCCCCGCGCGTGCCATCGCGGTCCTGGACGCCATAAGGCAAGGTAGGCTGGCGTCACCACGTGTTGGGACACCCCAGTGAGCGCCGACGAGAACCCAACGGTCGAGCCGTGCTGCAGCCCCCCAACGGGTCCTCGGGTCCATCCGAGGGCGAGGTCGAGGTAGGGCGCCGTCACCGAGACGGACTCGGCGGTCTTTCCGAGCGGAGTGGACAGTCGATACGGATTGTTGAGGCGGAGGGCGCGGCCCATCATGACCGTGCCGATCCAACGCCCCACCGCACCCCGAGGTGGGAGGGGCGTCACCGCCACCGCCCCTCCGGATGGCTCGGGATCACCTCGCCCGCTCACGCGAGGATTCGAGGTAGCCACCCCCGACGCCACCGGCTCGACCGCTCCCGCACCGCACACGCCAAGAACCACGGCGGCCACGACGAGCGCGGACATCCCTGGCCTACGGTGCGCAGGCAGCCTCGATGGCCTCCACCGACTTGGGCGCGGCCGAAGTGAGCACCAGCGCACCATCGCTCGACACCAGTACATCGTCTTCGATGCGCACGCCAATCCCCGCGAAGGGGCCGGCTTCCCCGCTCGATGCGAAATAAAGCCCCGGTTCGACCGTGATCACCATCCCCTCCTTGAGCCGGCAGGGACCCTCAGCGTCGCTATAGACGCCCGCATCGTGGACATCAAGACCCAAAAAATGGCTGGTCCGGTGCATGTAGTACGGCTTTACGCGCTCCTCCTCGATCGCGGTGGCGACCGGTCCCTGGACGAGCCCAAGGTCGACGAGACCGCGAGTGAGCACCTCGACCGCAGCGCCGTGAACGATGTCGAGCGTGACCCCCGGACGCACGGCCTGCACCGCGGCTCCCTGCGCCGCCAACACCAGCTCGTAGATCTCGGCCTGCGCCGACGTGAATCGGCCGCAGACCGGAAAGGTACGCGTCACGTCGGCCGCATAGTGCATGTACTCGCAACCCGCATCGATGAGCACCAGGTCTCCCGCCTCGAACCGCCCATCGTTCCGGTCATAATGGAGGATCGTCGCATTTTTGCCCCCGGCAACGATGGGCGGATAGGCGGGACGCCGAGCACCCCCAGCTCGGAACTCCGCGAGGAGCACGGCCTCGATCTCCGCCTCGCTGACCCCGGCCCGGGCCCGCTGCATCGCGGCTCGGTGGGCGGCACAGGTGATCGCTATGGCTCGCTCCATCTCGGCGAGTTCGGCCGCAGACTTGATGCTGCGTAGCGGTCCGAGGACGGTGCCCGGATCGACGATCGCGTGGGGCGAGAACACCCCCTGCCGGGCCCTCGCCCGCACTCGGTCGACCGCCTCGAGCACACGGTCATCGAGCCGCCGGTCCCTACCGAGCCGAAAAAACAGCCGCGACACGTTCTCGAGCAGCTTCGGGAGCTCGGCCTCGAGCTCGGCCAGGGGGAACGCGGCGTCGACCCCCAACGCATCCGGCGCACCCTCCACGCCGACACGCGGGCCGTACCATCGCTCTCGCTCGGGATCCCGCGGACGGACGAAGACCACACACGGCCGCTCAGCACCCGATCTCAAGACGAGCACCGCGTCCGGCTCGTCGAACCCCGTCAAGTACCAGAAGTCCGAATCCTGACGGAACGGCTCCCCAACCCCACCGTATGCGCCCTCGCGCCGCGCCGGGACGACCATGACTCCAGGATGGATGGCCGCTAGGACGGCGGCGCGGCGAGCGGCGTGTTCCCCATGCATCAGTGGTGACTCCGGCTCCACATACCTAGCACGGCGCAGTACGACGGGAAGCGCCGTTGCCGTTTGACGGGCCGGGGTCGCCACGGTAGAGCGGCCGGGTGGAGAGCGAGCCTCCGGTTGGCGATGAAAGGGACCGCGAACGGGGCCGTCCCGATCGCATTCTTCCGGAACTCCTCAAGCGAGCCTTCGAGGTTGGCGTAGGCAAGTTGGCGGACGGACCCGAGACCGTACGTTCGTTCGTGCACGAGCTGAGGTTCCCCAAGGAGGTCCTCAGCATCCTGGTGACCCAGCTCGAAGAGACGAAGCAGGGGATGTCCAGCGCCGTCGCCAAGGAGGTCCGCGAGTTTCTGGCGCAAACCAACCTCGGCGAGCAGCTCGCAACGGCGCTGAGCCGGCTCTCGCTGGAGGTGAAGACGGAGATACGGTTCGTGCCCAATGACGCAGTGACGAAGCCACCAGCATCGACGGAGGTTCGAATGGGTCGAACCCCGAGCGATCCCCCGGTTGGCTCACCCCAGCGCGCGAAGGACGATGACCTTGGCTAAACCACTCGGTGCAGGGAGCGAAATCGATGCCTGGTGCACGAAGTGCCGAATGGACCTCGGACACCGCATCGTGGCCATGCTGGACGGGCGACCCAAGCGGGTCGAGTGCCAGACGTGCGGCTCGCAACACAACTATCGCCCAGCCAAGACGGGCAAGGGGACTCCGGCCTCCCGCACTCGCCCCCCAGCGGCCAGTGGGGGAACCGGGGGCGGCTCGGCCCATCGTGCCAAGGTGGAGGCCTCACGGCGTGCGGATTGGGAGGCGCATGTCCTGGGGCAGGCCGCCACCGCGTTCTCGCGCTTCTCGATCGAACGCACCTACGCCGTCGGTGAGCTGGTGCTCCACCGGAAGTTCGGCGAGGGGTATGTCGTCGAGCTGCTCGAGGGGAAGAAGGTGTCCATCATGTTCGGCGATGGGCTCCGAACCCTGGTGCATGGACAAAAATGAGGACGGCACCCCCGTGCCCCCGGCTCACTGGCTGGGGCATGACCCGGCCGGCACCGGAAACCGTCGCCGGAGACCCGCCAGCTCGACGCGAGTGAGTGGGCGCCATTGGCCGGGAGCGAGGTCCGTGCACCCGATCCCCGCAAAGGAGACGCGTACCAGGCGGAGCACGTTCTGCCCGGCTGCCTCGCCAAGCCGACGGACCTGTCGGTTGCGCCCTTCGTGTAGCACGATCGAGAGCCAGGCCTTGTTTCCGTTCGTGCGCGCGAGGGATACCGCCGCGGGCTGGGTCCATCTCCCGTCGATGAAAATGGGACGACGCCAGAGCGCGAGCTCCCGCTCAGCAACGGGCCCGCGGACCTTCGCCAGGTATTCCTTCTCGACCCGTGAGCGCGGGTGGCCGAGCTTGGCCGCGAGCTCGCCGTCGTTCGTCAGGAGCAGCACTCCACTGGTGTGGTAGTCGAGCCGCCCAACCGGCACCACACGAATCCCGATCGCGCGCACGTGGGCAGCGACCGTCGGCCGTCCCTCGGGGTCCCGCAAGGTCGTGACCATCCCGCGGGGCTTGTGCAGCACGAAATAGACGAGCGGCTCGGGCTCGATCCGTCGCCCGTCCACCTCGACGACCTCGCGCTCCGAGTCGACCGTCACCCCGAGCTCACGCACGATCCTCCCGGCGACCGCCACCCGGCCGTCGCGAATCAGTGCCTCGGCCCCGCGGCGTGACGCGACCCCCGCCCGAGCCAGGATCTTCTGCAGGCGATCGCAGCTCATGCGAACGGCACCGCCGTGATCGTCACCAACCCTGACACCTTCCCCCCGGCGGGAGGTTCACCGCTTGCGTGCACTGACGCGAGCATCGGTGGGTCCCGCGTCGGCCTCCGACTGCTCCGCCTCGCGCCGCTCCTTCTCTCGCTTCTCCTCCGCTTCCATCTCGCGCCGCTCCGCATCCCGGAATGCCACCTCGTCGCGATCCCACCGGTCCACCTTGCCGTCGCCGTCGATGTCCACCCCGCGGCGCTGCAGCCTCCCGTCCTCGTAGATCTCCCACGTGTCGGTTCGACCGTCGAAATCGTCGTCGAGCTCGGCCCGGAGCTTCTTGCCGTGCACGTAGACGCGCTTCTCGTCGGGCTGCCCATCGCGGTTACGATCCACTTGGAGCTCGGCAACCCGGCCAGTAGCGAAGGTCGTCCACGTGTCGATCTTGCCATCGTAGTCCGTGTCAGCCATCTCCTTCAGCGGGTCGCCATCGTCGTCGTAGGTTCGAACGACGTCCTTGATTCCATCCAGGTTCTGATCGACCTCGCGGCACAGGAGGACACGGTGCGCGTCGTCCCCCCGCCCGACGACGGCATAGACGCGACGGATGTTGGGCTGGATGGCCCGAGAACTGGCGGTTTCCTCGACTTCCCGATCCACCCTCCCCTCGTGAGCACAACGGGATCGGTCGTCCTCCGTCTCGATTGCGGAAGCGGCTCGAGCGGCCGCTGGTGCCTCTGAGGTCGCCTGCTTCTGTTTGGCGCAGGCATAGACGACAAGGGATGCGGCCAGAGTCAGGGCCGCCAAGGAACCCCAAGCATCACTTGCCATCCGAGCCCTCCTCGCCCTTGGCGTTCTCGACCTCGGTCGGCAGGGAATCGGGACGCTGGAAATCGGGAGATTTGTGGCGGAACTCATCGCGCGCCGGGGGAACATAACCGGACTCGCAGAGATCGACGCCAGATTGCGCGTCACGCTTGCCATCTCCGTTCGCATCGCCGTACATCATCGGGCAGTCTGGCTTCTTGGCGTTGGGATACTCCCACCACTCGTCAATCCTCCCGTCACCGTTCCCGTCCCGTTCCGATCGCGCGATCTTGCCACCCTTCAGGTAGTGCCAGGTGTCGATCTGCCCGCCAACGGTGGTTGCCTGGCGGATCTCCGTCAGGTACCCGTTCACGTAGATGCGCACCTCCGTGACGGCGGCATCCCGACTGTACGCGTACTCACGGCGTCGCACCCGCCCGCGATCGTCGAAGTAGGTGAAGATATCGGGTACGCCATCGCGGTTCAGGTCGACCGCCTGGCACACCGGCTTCCCCGTCCGCTTGACGGTGCTGATCTCGGGGCGACCGTCGCCGTCCGCGTCGAGCTTCTCTTCGGCGCGATCGAGAGGGCAGTCCTCATGGGCGACGGCAGCCGGCGTGACCCCCTCCTGGTGGGCCAATCGAGCCGCCCGCCGGGATGAGGAGTTACAACCTAGTTGCAATCCTACCGAGATGGCCATGAGTGAGAGGAGGGGAGGGACGAACCCGCAGGAGAGGCGACTGCCCCGCCAACCCCGCACCTCCACCGGTGGGTGCGAGTCAGTGACCCGCCGGCCAATAGTCCCCCTCGGAGAGACGGTGAATGGCTTCATCGGTATAGCCCGAGAACCCGGCGAACGCGCTCCACCGGGAGCCGCGGTCCGGGACCGCAAGCATGGTAGGACCGGTGCTCCACCTCGTGCAAGCTGCCCCATAACCCACCGCGCTATCCGGCCGGCTGAACCGTGCCGCTCCGCAGAACGTCCCGTCGGCCGAAGCGCAAATGCCTGAAATGCGTTGCGTTTGTTGGGCACCTCGGGGAGGCGGCCGATTGACAACACACGTATGGGAATCTAATGTAACGGCTGGCACCTCGCTCCGGACCAGATCTCCCATGTCACGCAAGAAGATCTCGACCACCGTCTACATCACGCCGGAGCAGAACGACCGTCTTCATCTCTTGCACACTCGCACCCAAGTGCCCGTCGCCGTGTACATTCGCGAGGGTATCGACCTCGTGCTCAAGCGCTATGAGCACGCGCTTCCGGGTCAGATGACCCTCATCGATGCACCCAAACGCGGGCCAAAGAAGAAGGACGATGCCCTTCCCACCGACGAGTCGGTGAAGCCTGGCTGAAGCGCTGGCTCGATTTGGGTGGACGTCCCCCTGAGTCCTGCTTGACCCTCGCTCGGGCTCCACGCCAAAAAGAACGTGGGGGGTTGAGGCTGGTGGAGACGCACCCTCCGCGCTAGACCGCGACGCTCCCACCTACCGAGCCCTGCTCGTCCTCCCCCGCACATGCCTGCACCACCGTCACGCATCCGCAACTTCAGCATCATCGCGCACGTGGATCACGGCAAGAGCACCCTCGCCGACCGGATCCTCGACGTGACCGGTGCCTTGTCCGAGCGTGAGCGGGTCGACCAGTTCCTCGACAAGCTGGAGCTCGAGCGCGAACGCGGCATCACGATCAAGGCACAAACGGTGCGGCTCCAGTATCGCACGGGGGATGGTGCCGTCTACCAACTACAGCTCATCGATACCCCCGGCCACGTGGACTTCAACTACGAAGTCTCGTCGAGCTTGCGCGCATGTGAGGGTGCTCTCCTGGTCGTCGATGCCACCCAGGGTGTACAGGCACAGACGGTCGCCAACGTCTACCTTGCCCTGGAGAACGACCTTGAGATCGTGCCGGTCATCAACAAGATCGATCTCCCGAGCGCCGATGTCGATCGGGCGGCCCAAGACATCGAGCAGGTGATTGGGCTCGACTGCAGCGGCGCGGTGCTCGCTAGCGGGAAGACTGGCCAGGGGGTTGCCGAACTGCTCGAGGCCGTCATCTCCCGCATCCCTCCACCCCAGGGCGACCCCGCGGCCCCGCTCCGCGCTCTGGTGTATGATAGCTGGTACGATAGCTACCGCGGCGCCGTGGTGAACATCCGCGTGTTCGAGGGGACGCTCCGCAAGGGCGACAAGATCCTCTTGATGGCAACACGCCGCACCTACGAGGTGACGGCGCTCGGCTGCTTCAGTCCTCACCCGGTCGCGCTCGACGAGCTGGGACCCGGCGAAGTCGGCTTCGTCGCGGCGAGCATCAAGAGCGTGGAGGACACCAAGATCGGCGACACCATCACCCTCGCTGCCCGCCCCGCGTCCACCCCGCTTCCCGGATTTCGCGTGGTAAAACCCATGGTCTTCGCGGGGCTCTTCCCCACTGACGCCGCGCAGTACGAGGACCTTCGGGACGCACTCAGCAAGCTCCACCTCAACGATGCGTCGTTCAGCTTCGAACCGGACACCTCCGAGGCGCTCGGGTTCGGCTTCCGCTGCGGGTTCTTGGGCCTCCTGCACATGGAGATCGTCCAAGAGCGCCTCGAACGCGAGTACGACATCGACCTTATCACGACCGCCCCGAGCGTCGTCTACCACGCGTACACGAAGGGAGGTGACCTCGTAACGGTCGACAGCCCCTCGAAGATGCCGCTGGCGGGCGATGTGGAGCGTGTCGAGGAGCCGATCATGAAGGTCACCATCCACGTCCCGAACGAATTCGTCGGGGCAGTGGTGCCACTGTGCGAGGAGCGGCGCGGCATCCAGCTCGACATCACCTATCCGACCCCGGACCACGTCGTCATCGTCTACGAGCTCCCGCTCGCCGAGGTCATCCTGGATTTCCACGACAAGCTGAAGAGCGTCTCGCGTGGCTACGCGAGCATGGACTACGAGCTCGTCGGCTATCGCGCGAACGATCTGGTGAAACTCGACATTCTGGTGAACGGAGAACCCCTCGATGCGTTGAGCGTCATCGTCCACCGGTCGGCAGCGTACTACCAGGGCCGCGCGCTGGCCTCGAAGCTCAAGGAGCTCGTTCCGCGCCAGCAGTACGAGGTGGCGATCCAGGCGGCCCTGGGCAACAAGGTGATCAGTCGCGTCACGGTCAAAGCGCTCCGAAAGGACGTTACGGCCAAGTGCTATGGCGGCGACATCACGCGCAAGCGCAAGCTCCTCGAGAAGCAGCGCGAGGGCAAGCGCCGGATGAAGTCGGTCGGCAACATTGACATGCCGCAGGAGGCGTTCCTGGCCGTCCTCAAGCTCGAGACCTGAGGGGCGGAGGAACGGTCGGAACCGCGTCCGCCCGCGTACGGGGGGACGTGGCCGGGAGTGGCCCAGCCGGAGAAGGGCGACCACGAAAGGGTGGCCACGAAAGGGCGACCAGAACCGAGGACCGGCGAAGCCCGCCACGAGACCGCCGAAATCCCTTGCGCATCCTCCCCTGCCCGCCCTATCGATTGCGGGATGTGTTCCACGTGCTCGCGCGAGCCCTGGCTCCTCGAAATGGCCCGCACTGCTCCTGAGTACGGCCGCGCGGAGCACGTGGGCTCGATCGCCTTCGGGTCTCTGCTAACGATCGAGCGGTTCCGTTTCGCCAATGGGCTCGCCCTGCTCCTATGCGAAGACCACTCGGCACCGGTCGTCGCCTACCAGACGTGGTTCCGCGTTGGATCGCGCCACGAGCGTCCCGGCAAGACGGGCCTGGCGCACCTCTTCGAGCACTTGATGTTCAACGAGAGCGAGGGGTGCCCACAGGGTGAATACGACCGACGGTTGGAGGAAGCCGGCGCCGAGAACAACGCCTCCACCTGGCTCGACTGGACGCAATACACGGTCGCCGCTCCCGCCGATCAGCTCGCGGTGGTCGTGGAGCTCGAGGCCAACCGCATGGGCCACCTCGTACTCCGAGATCCGCAGGTCGGCTGCGAGAAGGAGGTGGTCGCCAACGAGCGTCGATTTCGCGTCGAGGACGACGTCGAGGGAACGGTCAGCGAAACCCTCTGGACAACGGCGTTCGACCGCCACCCCTATCGGTGGCCCACGATTGGCTGGATGGAGGACATCGAGGGGTTCACAACCGATGACTGCCTCGAGTTTTATCGAACCCATTACGCACCGAACAACGCCACCATCGTGGTCGTCGGTGACGTCAACGAAGCAGACGTGGTGCGGCGTCTCGCCGATGCCTACGGCAGGTTCCCCCCGGGGCCCCTCGCGCTCGAGGATTGCTGGCCCGAGCCGCCGCAGACCGAAGAGCGCCAACGCGAGATTCGCCAGCCATCGGCGACAGAGAAGCTCGCGGTCGGGTATCACGGACCCGCGCTGGGAGACGCTGACCATGCCGCCGTGTCCGTGCTCGCGGAGGTGCTCTTCGGGGGCCGGGCGAGCCGGTGCCACCAGACGTTGGTGCGCGACCGCGAAATCGCAATCGAGACCCGCGCCTTCGTCGGCCAGTTCCGCGACCCTGGCCTCATCGAGATCTTCGCTGCCACCCGCTCTGGCCACACGGCGGAGGAGCTCCTCGCCGCGATCGACCTGGAGATAGAGCGGGTACGGGCAGAGCCCGTCCCAGAAGCGGAGATCGAGCGAGCGCGAGCGCGTCTCGAGCTCGCGCTGGTGTCTGGCCTGGAAACGGCGGACGGCAAGGCCACCACCATCGGCTTCTTCGACGCCGTCCTCGGCCAACCCGCGCTGGCCTTCGAGCGACTCGCAGCGCTCCGGTCGATCGATGCCAACGCCCTCCTGCGCGCCGCGCGCCGGTACCTGTCTCGGACCCAGCGCACGGTGATCCTGGTGCGCATTCGCGAATCGGCGACCGGCGGCGGCCCGATGGACGCCGATCCCGACGGGCCATTGCAGATCGCTGACGGAGAGGGGATCGGCTCGTGACGACTCGCGAAGACGGCGCTCCGGTTCTCGGCGCGGTGCTCGTCGAGTCGAGCCACGCCCTGCCCCTCGTCGCGGTGACCGTCGCCCTCCGGTGCGGTGCCGCCACCGATCCCCCGGATCGGGAGGGCCGCGCGCGGTTCACCGCGCGGCTGATGCGCCGCACCGCGGGCGGAAGGACCGCGCAGTCCCTCGACACATACATCGACACCCTCGGCGCCGCCCTCGGGGTGGACGCATCCTACAGCAGCATAGCGTTCCAGGGCGTCGTCGTGAGCCGCTCCTTCCCTCGGTTCGTCGAGCTGCTCGGCGACGTGCTCGGTGCACCCGACCTCACCGGCCAGGAGTTCGAGCGGTTGCGACGAGAGTGCATCGGAGAGCTGGTGGAGGTCCTCGACAACGATCGTGTGCTGGCCCAACGCTGGTTCCGACGCCGCCTGTTCGCTGAGGATGCCTTCGGGCGCTCGGTCGCCGGAACCCAGCGCTCCATCAACGAGCTCGAGGTGAGCGATGTGGAGGCGTTCCATCTTGGCCAGGTCACCGCGGAAAACGTCGTGCTCGCGTTCGCCGGTGCCGTGGATGACGACCAAGCTCGCTCCTCTGCCGAACACATCTTTGGACGCATCCCTCGTGGCGAGCGCATCGTCGAGACAACCGCCGACCCTCGTCCGCCCGCGTCCCGCCGTCTCGTCATCGTCGACAAGCCGGAGCGCACCCAGACGCAGATCCTCATCGGTGGGTTGGGAACCCGGACGGATGACCCCGACCACACCGCCCTCCAGGTGGGCAACACCATCTTCGGTGGGACCTTCGGGGCCCGGCTGGCCCGCGAGATCCGCGTGGAGCGCGGCTGGTCGTACGGCGCCTACTCGAACCTGACCATCGATCGCCGCCGCCACGCCTTCAACCTCTGGACATTCCCCAAGGCGGAGGACGCCGCCCGCTGTATTCGGCACCAGCTCGGTATGCTGGAGCGCTGGTGCAACGCCGGCATCACCTCCGACGAATTGGAGCAAGCGAAGCGCTACCTCACACGCTCGCACGTCTTCGCGGTCGACACGGCAGCCAAACGAGTCTCTCTGGCGCTCGACGAGGCGATCTACGATCTTCCGCGGGGCTACTACGCCAGCTACACGGAGCGCGTGAACGCAGTCTCGCTCGACGAGGTGAACTCCGCGATCCGCCGCCGCATTGACCCGAAGAACGTGCTGGTGGTCGTCTTGGGCACGGCGAGCGTCATCGCCGACTCGATCCGCGCAGCCATCGATGACCTTGCCACGAGCGAGATCGTGCCCTTCGACGCCGACCCGTGATTCTCTCGGCCCCGCCGACAGCGGGAGCGCGACGAAACGAGACGTCGGCGTCCCGCGGTCGGTCGCCGTCCCCGCGCGGCCGACCCTTCAGAAGCCGAAGTACCCCATCATCCCCACCGCGAGCCCGACGTCGTATAGGTGGAGGTCGGCCTCGCCGCGGACCGGCGGATCGTACTCGCCGAAGAGCCCGATGTCCGCGACCGGTCCGATGGTGAATGCGAAGCCCCTCGCCGGTGCAAGCACGAAGAGAGCCTCGGCGTTCAACGCGAACTGGGTCGAGTCCGTACCCTGGTCATCGATCGAGTAATACGAGACCCCCCAGCGGGGCCAGATGCCAGCCCAGTCGGCGAACATCCACGCCCCCCCGATTCGAGGTCCGAAGAAGAACGAGTTGTAGGTGGCGTCATCGGCGTCATCGGGCTCGGTATCGGAATGGGCGAACCCGATGCTCCCCCCGATGCTCAAGTGGTCGGTCAGGAAGTAGTCGACGCTGAGCCGCGGCACCGTGAAGGGGGTGAGCCCCGGCTCCTGCATGAGGAAGCCGACCTCGGTGACGTCGTCGCCGTCCTCGTAGGCGAGATTGTCATCCCCGTCGATCTGACGATGGGTCAGGTAGAGCCCGAAGAGCCGATCGGCGGAGAACACGACGGTGCGCCGATCCCCGAAATCCTCGGCGGCAGCGGTCCCGGCCGCCAACATCAGCGTGAGCACGGGGGCGGCGATGAGCGTCTTGTGCACGGTCGCTCTCCTGGGTTCCTGCGCCGCGGCCCACGACGGGTGCGTGCGGTGACCGGGCGAGTTCACCAAAGGTCGAGAGATTCCGCAACCTCTCGCGTGGCCGCTTCGGCCACACCACCGAGTTCGGCTTCCACTACCCGCACGTCCTGTCCATCGCGGATTTCACGATGGACCTCGGTGTAAATCTTCAGCTTCGGTTCCGTGCCGCTCGGGCGCAACAAGACTCGACTGCCACCGTCCAGGTGGAGCTCGACGACGTCTGCGGCGCCGCGCCACGACGGCGCTCCCGCTTCGGGCACCGAGAAGTCCCGGATACGTTCCACGCCGATCCCCGCGATCTGAGTCGGGGGTGCGGTCCTGATCCGCGCCATCGCGGCCGCAATCCGCGCTGCTCCGCGCCACCCCGCCACGGCAAGCGACCGCGGGTGGCTCACCCACAGGCCGTGTCGTCGATAGAGCTCATCCAGCCTTTCGCGCACACTGCGTCCCTCACCGCGGCAACGCGCCGCGATGTCCGCAAACAGAAGGGCGGCGCTGATCCCGTCCTTGTCCCGCACCATGGGGAGCGCGTACCCGAGCGCCTCCTCGTAGCCGAACACGAACCTTACTCCGGCGTCGCGCTCGAGCGCGAGCCCGGCATTGCAGATCCATTTGAATCCGGTCAAGGTCCGTTCCGAACGAGCACCGTAGGCGGCGGCAATCCGTTCGATCATCGGGCTCGACACGACCGTCGAGACGACCAGCGGGGTCGGGGTGGGGCTCGCGCGAGAGAGCAGGTCGTCGGCCAGCAGGATCCCGATCTGATCCCCCGTGAGCTGGGTGAAACGACCCGATGGCGTTGGTATGCACACGCTCAAACGATCGGCATCCGGGTCGTTGGCAAGGACGAGATCGGCACGGGCCGCCACTGCGTCCCTCACCGCAAGGTCGAGGACGTGAGGTTCCTCGGGATTGGGGAAGGGGGCGGTAGGGAACGTACCATCTGGTTCGGCCTGCTCGGCGACCATCGTGAAGCTCGAGTACCCCGCGCGGCGGAAGGTCCGCTCGACGAAGCGCGCACCGACACCATGCAGCGGGGTGTAGACGACCCGGAGATCACGCGCCCGGTTGCTGGCGTCCCGCAGAGTGTCGAGCTCGGCGAGGTATCGCTCGAAGAGCTCCTCCGAAATGGGCTCTGCCCGCGGATGGGCTCCGGAGAAGACACCCTCGACACAGCGTACCGATCGGGCAGCCCCCGCGGCCGCGATCCGCTTCGCGATCTCCGCATTGGCGGGAGCGTTGAGCTGCGCGGCGTTCGCCGCATAGACCTTGTATCCGTTGTACTCGGCAGGGTTGTGGCTGGCCGTGATCGCCACGGCCGCGATCGCTCCGAGCTGC
Organism: Polyangiaceae bacterium; assembly: GCA_016933275.1. Lineage (GTDB taxonomy): Bacteria > Myxococcota_A > Polyangia > Polyangiales > Polyangiaceae > JAFGBI01. The sequence continues at coordinate 46,252 of JAFGBI010000303.1, forward strand.
TTCGCTGCGTAGGCGACCAGCGGCGTGGGAACCGGCCGGTCGAAGTACCGCACGACGAGCCCCGCCGCCACCAGGACTCCCGCAGTGGTCTCCGCGAACTCGCGACTGGTGAGGCGGGCGTCGTGGCCCACGATCACGGGAAGGGTGCGGGAATCGACCATGCGATCGAGCAGGTAGTCGGCCAACCCCCGGGTGGTGCGGGTGACGACGGCCCGGTTCATTCGGTTCGAACCAGCACCGACGATCCCACGAAGGCCCGCGGTCCCGAACGCGAGCTCACCGCCAACTCGGTCCGCCAGGGCGTCGTTGTCCGCCGCGGCAACCAGGGCGGCGAGCTCGGACTGGGTGTTCGGATCGGGATCGGCGTCGATCCAGGCCTGGGCCATGGCGGCCCAGTCAACTCCGGGAATGTCGCTCATGCCTCCAGCCTACACCGGAAGCCGCCCGAATTGAGGGCGGGTCGGCGATCCAGAGGGACCACCGGGCGCAGATCTCGCCGTGGGGCGCCGCCCGTTCCCCTCTCACCCATACCCGGCGAAGCCGGTTTGGGATCCGAACAGGCACCGCCCGCGATCCGCGCGACCGGCCCTCGGTGCCGCCAACCTCGGGGAGGCGCGCACCTACCCGGAAAGCCCCAGAAGGTCGGCGACGCGACGAGCATGGGTCAACCTCCCGGCTCCTGCTTCGATGGCCAAGCGGCGACGACCGAACGGCCATGTATCGCGAGCTGCCCGCAGGCGCCAGCGACGTCGTCCCCGTGCCGCCTCCGCACGAACGCGCTGTAGCCAGCCCGAACCAGGAGGTCCCTGAACTCCGCCACCCGCGCGTCCGCGGGGACACCCCAAGGCGATCCAGGAATAGGGTTCATCGGAATGAGGTTTACCTTGACGCGAATCCCCCTGAGGAGACGGATGAGCTCCTGGGCCTGGCCTGCGCTGTCGTTGACGCCAGCGACAAGCGTGTACTCCACGGTGATCCGTCGCCGCCGCGGTAGCGGGTACGCACGAAGGCACGCCATGAGCTCCGCGATTGGGTACCTCCTGTTGATGGGAACGAGGCGCTCTCGAGTGGCGTCATCCGGCGCGTGGATCGAGACGGCGAGCCCCACCTTGCCGGCAAAATCCTCTCCCAGACGGCGGATCCCCGGAACGAGCCCGACCGTGCTGACCGTGATACGCCGAGGACTGAAGCCCAGTCCGTCCGGATGGGTGAGCAGCCTGAGTGCCCGCGCAGTCGCGTCGTAGTGGTGCAGCGGCTCGCCCATGCCCATGAACACCAGGTTCCTCAGGACCTCGCCCGCACCAAGCTGGCGACGAGCCAGCAGCACCTGTTGGACGATCTCGGCCGGGTCGAGTCCGCGTCCCAGCCCCATCTTGCCGCTCGCGCAGAAGGTGCACCCCATCGCGCAGCCGTACTGGGTCGAAACGCACAGCGTGGTCCGACGGTTCGAGGGCACGAGGACCTCGTCGTCGCCGTCCTCGTCATCGATCACGGCCGCGTCAGCGTCCACCTCGTCCGCGTTCGGGTCTCGGCCCATGGGGATGAGCACACACTCGATCCGCGCGCCGTCAGCCAGCTCGACGAGGAGTTTGCGGGTGTCGTCCTGCGAACGGTGCACGCTCGCGACTCGTCCCGGCACCTCGATGTCCATCCCGGCGAGCGTGCCACGCAGGTTCCGTGACAGATCCGTCATCGCGGCCGGGTCGAAGACGCCACGCGCGTGGAGCCACCGGAATACCTGTTGCCCCCGGTAGCTCGGCTCGCCGAGCCGAGCGAGCACCGTGGCCCACTCGGCGGGGAGCCGCGCGAGCGGATGGAGGCGAGCCGCGAGGCTCGGGTCGAGCTCAGAGGACGCCCGACTCACCGCCGTTTCGCCTCCTCCCAGTACCCGTCGAGTTCGTCCAACGAGAGCCCCCGCCCCGGTCTTCCGTCGACACCACGCGGCCAGTTGCCGTGCCGCTCCTTGACCCGAGCCTCGACGTGCGCAAAGCGACCAACGAACTTGTCGGCGGTCTTGCGGAGCGCGTCCTCCGGATCGAGCTCAAGGTGGCGCGCCAGGTTGACGAGCGCAAAGAGCACGTCGCCGAGTTCGTGCTCCATGGCTTCGCGGGAGCCGGTCACCAGGGCTTGGTCGAGCTCCGCGAGCTCCTCCGTAACCTTGGCCCGGGAACCACGACCATCGTGCCAATCGAAGCCCACCTCCGCCGCCCGAGCGCTCAATCGCCTTGCCCGCTCGAGGGCGGGCAAGGCCCGCGCAACGCCGTCGAGCAGACCCCGGCGGTGCTTCTCGGTGGCCTTGATCGCCTCCCAGTTCTCGACCACCGCCTGCGACCCATCGACGACGACGTCACCGAACACGTGTGGATGCCGGCGCACCAGCTTCTCGCAGATGCCTCGCACCACGTCGTCGGGCCCAAAAGCCCCCGCACGCCGGGCAAGCTCCGCTTGGAACACAATTTGCAGCGCGAGGTCCCCCAGCTCCTCGCAGAGATGGGCCAGGTCACCGGAATCGATGGCATCGATCACCTCACAGGCCTCCTCCAACACGTAGCGTCGAAGACTGAGGAGGGTTTGCTCGCGATCCCAAGGACAGCCATCCTCGGAGAGAAGCCGTTGCATCAGCGCAACGAGGGTGCCAAAGGTCTGCCCCGCTTGTGCGTCGAGCGGGAGGGCGCCAGGGATATCGAAGGGTCGTGGCATGGGTCGTGGTTCGTGCGAGAGTGGCGCACCAGGGGGAGCGCCGCGGGATCCGGTTCAGTCGGCGACGACCGCGACCGGGCAACCGCTGGCCGTAGAGTAGGCGCAGGCTGGGTGCGGAGCCCGGTGCGGAGCATGGGCCGACGAGACGGTAACACTCGATAGGCCGCCCCGCACGGCGCGCGAAGACCGCTCACGGAGGTCCTTCGATGAGACGCCCCGAGGCCCCGCCCACCAGTACCGCGGCTCGGGCCTCCAGAGCCGTACGCATCACCCGCGCCAGCGCGAGCCCGCGACCCTGGGTTTCGCTCACCCCGCTGCTGCTCACCTCCCCCACTGGTGTTCCGTCGGCGGCAAGCTTCACCTCCGTCCCCGGCGGAGGGGCGACGGGTTGGTCGAACAGGATCGACCCGAGCCGGCGCCGCACCTTCCCGCGCATCCCCGCCATGCACACGACCTCCTGGCCGAGGTAGCAGCCCTTCGTCCAAGAAACCCCACGTTGGTCGAGCCCTGCCTGGTGAGGGTTGTCCTCCGTGCCGTAGTCCACTCCGAATTCCGGCCAGCCCCGTTCCAGCCGCAGCCTGACGAAATCGTCGGCGGTCGCCTCCGCCACGCAGGGCTCGGTGTGAATGAGCACCTCGATTGCCTCCCGGACCGTGGGGCGAGGCACAATCAGTACCCCACCACCGATGCCGAGCCAGTCGAGCCGCCCCGCGACCGCCCCTTCCATCAGCTGACCTGCGGCAGCCACTACGGCCCCTCCCCGCGGTCCGTGGACGAAGAGCCATGCCAGCGCGCCCGTGGCGTCGAAGATGGCCGCCTCCTCCATGATCAGCAGACGTTCGAGGGAATCCCGCAGGGTCTCGGCCCTGCCGGGAGCCACCGCTACGAACACCCGGTCCGGCGCCGCGACGATGGAGACGTCCGATTGGATCTTGCCTTGCCGGTTCAGCAAGAGCCCCCACACCCCCGCCCCCATCTCGAGACGTCCCACCTCGCAGGTAACGATGGCGTTGAGCCACGTCAGGCGGTCCTCTCCGGTGACCACGAGCGTGCCTTGTGAGGATCGGTCGACCACGAGCGCCCCTTCTCGGGCCGCCTGGGCTGCCTTCGCGGTCATGCCACGTCGCTCCATCCTTCTGCCGGCCGAAACCCGCCCCGCGCCGGACCGGTCGTGCCCGAAGCCTGGACATCCCGAGCGAAGAACGGTGGCATCAGTCGGACCCTGGTACAGAAGAACTGACCAGGTAGATGGGGCCGTCCTTCAAGGAGACCGTGCGGGTGGCCCCATCGGGTTCGAGCAGGGTCAGACTGAAACCCGTGCGAACACTCGCTCTTATGACAGAACGTACCTCCCCTTCCACCATCTGTCGCACCGCCTTGCCGTTGATGGCGATGATCCGATCGCCCCGCGCACATCCGGCCCGATCCGCTGGCGATTCCTCCTCGACCCGAGTGACGAGCACCTCCGCGGCGTGCACCTCCAGCGACAGTCCGACACCGATGACGGCGTGCGCCGGTTCCACCAATAGCCTGACGCTCGCGCCGCTGTCGCACTGAACCTCTCGACCTCCCTCATCGGCAGCCTCCTCGACCCCGGTCAGCTCGACCATACAGATGGGCCGAGGCTGCATCGCGTTCTTGTCGTAGATCTCGATCCGGAGCTCGGCGCGCGGCCCAATCCGATAGTTACCGCTGGGACCATCGGACCAATCGGGCACGAGCGTGTTCGGTTGCGGTTGGGTACGAAAGAGCTCCCGGTTGTCGAGAAAGACGATGGCGTAGGGATCTGGTGCCTTGCCACCCACCTCGTCCCACGCCCGTCCGTCACGGGTGCGTTTGGGGATCTTGGCGCTGCCGAGACGAAGGTACACGAGGTGGTTGGGGGGTGGGGGGTCGAGCGTCGCCGAATCCGCCGTCGTCGAACGAACCGGGGTCGAGAACGCGGGGAAGGCCGGAGCGCATCCGGCAGAGCCCACCCCCCCCATCCAGGCCAACGCGCACAACATGAGCTTGTGCGACGCACGCCAACGGTGATCCAGTCGTCGAACCCTGGGATCACGCTCGTGTGCTGTCGTCCGTGAGGAGTCTCGTGGCATGTCGATTGCGGCTTCGCCCATGATCCAGGCGCAACTTTAGCGGATGCGCAGCCAGTCGTCAGCCGGTCCGACTCAATGCCCCCTGATCGCCATGTCATGCTCGGTGGCGAAGCCGGACGTCCGACACGCGTTCGGCCACTTGATGCGCCGAACGCGCCGCTACCCACCCGATCGCGAGGGGCCATGCGACGTGCAGGATCACGTTCCAGGCACTATGCTTGATGTACGTACCACCGCGCTGCCAAGGCAGTCTTCTTCACCAATCCGAGCGAGGCAACCAGGCCCATGGCCCGCATGTTCGGTCTGATCGGTAACCGCCCCGACCTAGCCACCAGGGTGCTCCAAGCACACGCGGCCGTGCTCCATTGCCAATGCCCACCGGGCAGATCCGTCGGGTGGGGCGTCGGGTTCTACCAGAACGGGGAGGTTCTGCTCAGGCGCCGCCCCAGCGACGATCGCCCGCTCATCGATCTGACCGAGTCCGGGATCGAGATGCGAACCGACGCGGTGATTGGCCATGTCCGAGAGGCGTGCGTGGGCGCACTCCGAACGGAAAACACGCAGCCCTTTCGGTACCGTTCGTGGCTCTTCGCCCAGCGCGGTACCGTCCATGGGTTCGACCGATTGGGGCCACGCCTGCTCGACAACGTCGCGACCTTCCTGCGACCAAATGTGCGGGGGGACACGGACGCCGAACTGGTCTGCTATGTCTTCCTGTCGTTCCTCCACGACGCCAACGAGCTCGACGCGCCGCGCACCGAACACCCGCACGTAGTGGAGGCACTCCGCGCTTCGATCGCGCTGGTGGACCGACTGTCGGCCGAGGAGGGGTACCCTGAGAACGACCTCGATCTGCTGGTCAGCAACGGGGAGAGCATCTATGCGGTCCACGGCGCCGGTGGGATGGGGTATCGGGAGCTCGCGGGACGTCGGGATGCCGAAGCACTCCTGCTGAACGGGGACCAGCTCGGAGCCCGGATCCCTGGTATCGAGCAGACCCGGTACACCCTGATCGCCTCGCCGGTCCCTCCTGCAACGCCAGAATGGACAAGGCTGCCGTCCCGGGTGATCTTCACGGCAGCCCGTGAAGCCCCACCAACGGTCGAGCCACTCTAACCCACACCGCCGGACGGAAGTACGGAGGTGGATCCTCGCAAGCTCGGGAGCCGCTGCGCTCCTCGGGTGTGCGCCGGGAAGGTCCCCTTTCCCAACGACCACCTCCCTCGACGATGCGCCCCGCGCGCCGGCAGGGGTGGTTGCCAGACCCACGGTCGCCTTGCCATCCGCCAGCGCTTGGGCCGCGACGTCCGCAGGGATCGTCACGCTTCGAGCGCCATCCGACGGCCTTCTCACCCGCGCGGTAGTAGACCAGTTCTTCGAGGCGCTCGTGACGGAGAACGCGAGTGCTCTCGCGCAGCTGCTGGCCCCGGACGTCCGCCTGCTGGACGCTCGGCGCGGCGCCGAGGTGAATGCACTCTCGTTCTGGCAGGCCCGAATGGCCCAGCTCGACTACGGTCTTCTGAAGGACCGAGTCGTTTTTCGCCCGACCGAAATCACGGTCTACCGGGGGGGGGCCGCGGTCGAGGTGGGAGCGAAGCGAGCGAGCCTCTCCTTCGAGGTGCCGGAAGGCACCGTCCTGGTCGAGGTCCCCATCGTGAGCAGCCGAGTGGGGGCCGTGGACCTCTTGGGCGAAAAACTGTGGTTTGTTTTGAAGCCGGACCCAAACGGGTACAGGATCGCCGGGTTGGTGGAGAACTCGACCTCACCCTAGACCGGCGGGGCCTATACCGGACAGGCCGTCAGCGATCAGCCGTAGGGTAGAACGGGGGATCCCTGATCGTTCGCGCCTGATTGCTGACCGCCACGAGGACATTGAGAAATCTCCTGCCAGATTCGGTCGAGATCCGGTCGCCAAGGGGCCACCCCGGATGAGCCGAAACCAACCCGGCCATCGGCCGTCAGCGTTCGGTTGTGAGGCAAGAGGCGGAGAAGCTGGCTGTTTTCGGCTGATGGTTGACTGAAACGAAGACCCCGAGAAATTCTCTGCCAGATTCGGTCAAGACCGCGCCGCCAAGAGACTAGGCAATGACCTTCGCTCCCCCCTCCCATTGCCCCAATTGCGGCACCCCCGTGTTGCAGGGTACCTCGCGGTGCCCGAGGTGTGGCGGGCCGTTGATCACGGTGACGCCGCGGTGGGCCTCCAGCGGTCCTCCACCGGCTGCGCCCTCCACCCCCCCTGGCGGGCGGCCGCCGAACGCCGACCTAGGCAGCCCTCCGATCGGACCCGGTGGTACCCCCGTTGCGGGCTACGAGGTGAGTCAACGACCCCGGTCCGACCGGGTCCCCTTTCGCCCAATCGAGCCACCCAGGCGCCCTCGGCTTCCCGTTCCCCTGGTCGTGGCGGGTGCCGCGCTGTCGGCGGTTGCCATCATCGGGCTCGCATGGATCGCCTATCCTCGCGCCGCCGGCAGCGCGATCGATGGGGCGCAGCCGGGGGCCGCCACGAGCGGCGATCCCGATGGGCTCGAGGGTGGGCTTCGAGGAGCGAAGCGCTCAGAAGGCCCAGGCCAGGGACCGTCCGTGGAAGCGACCGATCTGCTTGCGCGAGCAAAGACCTTGGGAGGCGAGTGGAACCGCGACGCGGTGCTCGTCTCCCTCCGGGCCGATCCCATCGTCGCGGGACGAGTGCCCGTCGAGAAGGGGGGGACCGTAGAATTCGTCTTCGCCATCCCCGCTGGGAAGCTCGGTCCAGGAGCTCGAGTCGGCAAGGATCGCTTCACGGTCACCTTCACCGGTACGGAGCCGACGACACGAATCTCGGCCGATGCGGCGTTGGGTCGAGGGGTGGCCGATCCGGCCTGCACAGGCAACGACGCGTGGCGCGCGGCGGTCGCTTCGGGCGTCCCATCCAACGCGCGAACGACGCTGACCTACACCAACAGTGAGAAGCATGAGCGCGCCGTGTGGCGCGCGGAGTCCGCGGAGGATCCCAAGCTCAACCGCACCATCGACGGGCAGCGCTGCACCATCCTGACACGGTGACCGAACGCCGCCCGCGCCCAATCGGATCTGGAAGCCCCAATCAACGCGCTGATGCCGCGACCATCCCGTGGAGGGTCACCGAGGCACCGCCTCTACATCCCCGAAATGATCCTGAAGGAGTCCCCCACCGAGATGAGCTCGAGACGGTTGTCCGCGACCTTGCGGCGCCAGATATCGCCCTTCTGAGTGGGGACCTTGTAGCTCGCGCTGAAGGTGTACTCGACGTAGATTTCGTCGTTCCGTCCCCGCGCCACGCGTCGGTAGCGGATCTCGTAGCGAATCGCCTTGGTGCTGGCAAACTTCGTCTCGAGGTACCCCTGCAGACCCGCGTAGTCGAGGTCGTCGGTGGCGTCGGCGTTGCCTCCGTCCTCGTAGTAGGTCGGATCGGCCATCTCGAGGAGCTGGCTGGTGTTGCGCCGCTCGACCGCCTTCCGGTACTGCTCACAGAAGTCGATGACTTCGCGGTTGAATGCGTTGTCCTCTACGTCCGTGTTCGGGATGAAAGCCCGCGCACAGGCGGTAGCTAGGAGGAGGAGAAGGGGGAACGCTGCGAGCCGCATAACCGAGTTGGGAAACGCCACACGCGGACGTTCCATTCCAGACGGCGAGAACCTGCCAGATCGTAGGGGCGGGCGGCAAGGCTGTGGATCTCGTCCGACGGACAGCCGCACGACCGACGGGCCGACTCATCCGTGGAGCGAGGCCAGGATCCGGATACCCCGGCCCAGAGAACCCCACCCTCTGGACCATGGGACTTGCCCTATCCGACGCTTTTTCCCAGCCGAGGTCGCCTCCGCCAGGGACTTTTCACTCACGCCTTCACCTTGCGCAAGATCGCGCCAACGACGTCCGCGTCCCGGACGCCATCCGCCTCCGCGCGGTACCCGAGCACCAGCCGGTGCCGCAGAGCCGGCAAGACCAGCGCCGCGACGTCCTCCACGTCAGCCGCCATCTCGCCGCGGAGCGCAGCGCGCGCCTTGGCTGCCAGCACCAAGGCCTGGCTTCCCCGCGGGCCGGCGCCGAAGCGGACATACTGGACCACATCCTTCGGGGCATCCGGTGAGACGGGGCGAGATGCGCGAGCGAGCCGCACGGCGTAGTTGACAGCCTCGTCGGTGATGGGGATCCGAGGCACCAGCGCACCCAAGGAGCGGATCTCGTCCGCAGTCACGATCGGCGAGATGGTGGGAAGGGCGCCGGAGGTCGTCCTACGCGCGATCTCCTGCTCTTCGTCCTCCGACGGGTATTCGACGTGGACCTCCAGCAGGAACCGGTCGAGCTGCGCCTCGGGCAGTGCGTACGTTCCCTCCTGCTCGATCGGATTCCGGGTGGCGAAGACCTGGAACGGGTCAGGAAGGGCGTGGGTTTCCCCGCCAACGGTGACGTGGCGCTCCTGCATCGCCTGCAGCAGGGCGGCCTGGGTCTTCGGTGGCGTGCGGTTGATCTCATCGGCCAAGACGAGGTTGTGAAAGATCGGTCCGGCCATGAACCGCGTTTCCCGGCGCACCACAGCGCCCGCCTCCACCTCGTGGAGCACGTCGGTTCCCGTGATGTCGGCCGGCAGCAAATCGGGCGTGAACTGGACGCGACCGAAGGTCAGCGACAGGGCTCGTGACACGCTCGAGACGAGCAACGTCTTGGCGAGCCCCGGTACGCCCACGAGGAGAGCGTGGCCACGTGCGAGCAGGGTAATGAGCATCGCCTCAACGACCGTCTCCTGCCCCACGACGACCCGCGCCACCTCGCGGCCAAGCTCGCTCATCGCCGTGGAGCAGCGCGTCAGCAGCTCGAGAGCGTTCGCGTCACCGTCCGGAACCAAGGGAGATTGCATCGACATCAATCGCGCAGCGATGGGGCACCGAACGGGCGGCCTGACGCGGCGCAGCTTATCACCCAGCCCCGCTTGCCCCAACCCCTGCCCTGGCGCTATGGGATGGCCAGTCATGGCGCAGGCGGGAGCGGACAGCCCTCATGCGAAGCTCGCCGAGCCGAACGAAGGGGTGTTCGACACGGGGCCGGCTTCGAGCGTTCGGACGGTGGTGGAGCGCCCCCCATGGGGTCTTGCGCGCGGCATGATCTCGAGTGAGCCCTGGGCGGTCACCACCCTGGGGACGACGCTCGTTGTCCTCGGCCTCGGGGCGGTCGCATGGCGGGCGGTGGCGGGGTGGCGCGCTTCAAGGTCGCGGCGGCGGCAACAGACCCGCCGCCCGCCAGACCAGGGATACCTGTCCCCCCCCCAAACGAGGTAGCCCGATCGGTGCTTCGGGCGAACCGACCTCCCGAGGTACCAATCCGAAGCAACGGACCCAGACCGGACACCGGAGCCGAACGCAGGAGTGATCGGTATGCCGCGACGGAGCTCGAACGAGCTGGTACCCTAGGGAATCATGGCACGATGGGGGAGTCTAGCCTGGCGGCCGTTGTTCACCGTCGGCATCCTCCTCTTCCCCTTGTCCTGTGGTGGCGGACGGTCGGAGCGCAGGGGAGCGACGAACCCGCATCGCTCGCCCCAGCCGGGGCTGGCCGCCGCGGAGAGCCTGCGCGACTTCTCGACGACGGCCGGGCGGGTCGAGCGTTTCGAGGATGTCGATACGGTGATGACCCTCCAGAACCGGCTCGGCTCGGGTGCGCTCAACGGCGTGGTGCACCTCGATTTGAGCGCTCGCGGCTGGGGCCCCCAGCTGGCGGAGGTGCTCGCACAGGAAGCGGACCTGGGGCAGGTCGAGATCCTCGAGCTCAGTGACAACGGCATCGGTGCCGAAGGCGGCAGAGCCCTCGGCGAGTCGCCCCACCTCGGCGGTCTGCGAGTGCTCGACGTCGCCGGCAACGACCTCGGTGACGCCGGGATCACCGCGTTGAGTTCCTCCTCCCACCTCTCCCGCCTTGCCGAGCTCAACGCGAGCGGAAATGACATCGGTCCCGAGGGGACTCGTGCGCTCGCGCGATCGAGCCTACTAGCCGGCCTCGGATCGCTCGATCTGACCATGGATCCGATCGGTCCCGAGGGAGCGGAGGCACTGGCCGCTTCATCGCTCGATCATCTGCATTCCCTGTTCCTGCTCGGCTGCGGGATCGAAGCACGAGGGGCGGCGGCGCTGGCAAAATCGCCGGTGCTCGGCGGCCTCCGGCTCCTCGCACTCTCGGGCAACGCCATCGGGGACGCTGGTGCCCGCGCCTTGGCCTCGAGCACCGTTCTCACCGAACTGCTGACCCTCGATCTCAGCGCCAACGACATCGGGCCCGACGGCGCTCGCGCGCTCGCCGAATCCAAAGCCCTTGGCACCGTACGGGCGCTCGAGCTCTATGGAAACGACGTCGGCGAATCCGGAACCGGATTGCTGAGGCACAGATTCGGCGCTGGCCTGAAGCAGTGACCCCACGCTCGTGCACGAGGCGAGCCCCCCGATCGGCCCCGCTACATCGATCGCAGTTCGGCCACGACTGCGGCGAGCGCCCGCGGCCAGGCGCTCTGGAACAGGAGCCGGTGCCCATCGATGGGGTGCTCGAAGCCGAGGACGGCCGCGTGGAGCGCGTGGCGACCGAGGCGCGCGACCAGAGCGACGAGCGGGGTGCCCCGCGCCTCCCCTCCGTAGAGCACATCCCCCAGCACGGGTGTCCTTGCCCGTTCTGAAAGGTGAACTCGGATCTGATGGGTACGGCCCGTTTCGAGACGGCATTCCACGAGGGCGGCTAACCCGTGCGCCAGCACCTCCACGATTCGCACGTGGGTGACCGCCCGCCGACCGTCTGCCACGAACGAGCTGAAACGCAGCCGCGAGCGGGGATGACGACCGTGCAGCACGTCGATCGTACCCTCGCGGGGAACGCCGATCGTGAGCGCGCGATAGATCCGATCCATGGAATGTGCCGCGAGCTGTCGCTTGAGTCCTTCCCTTGTAACATCGTCCTTGGCGACGACGAGGAGGCCGCTCGTATCCTTGTCGAGCCGGTGCACGATCCCGGGTCGCAACGCGCCCTCGGCGTCCTTGGCGTCGACCACCGAGGCAGAGAAGCCCGGTCGCGCCAGCAGGCCATTTACCAGCGTCCTCCGCGCGTGTCCCCGCGCTGGGTGCACGACCAGCCCCGCCGGCTTGTCGATCACGGCGAGGTGCTCGTCTTCGAACACCACGTCGAAGACCACATCAGCGTCCGGCTCCGCCCGTGAGGGAGGGGCCGGCCCCGGATCCACCTCGATCACCGCTCCGGGCCCAACCACATCGCGGGGCCGGCAGGGAGCCCCGTTCACCAGCACCCGCCCTTCGGTGATCCAACGCTGGACGGTGGACCTCGATACCCCCAAGAGACGGAGAGCCAGGACCTTGTCCACGCGATCGCGAAGGTCGTCCGCTCCGAGCACCAACCGATGGGCCATGGGGGGGTCTCGGCCGGCCCCGCTGGTTCGGCTACCAGATCCTGCTCTTGATGTGGCCCTTGGATTTCACGAGGATGTCTACGAGCGCCCGATCGTAGAAGTTCTTTCCGTATAACTCTGGGGACACCCGGCTCTTGAACAACGCGCGTCCTTCTTCTATCTCCTCGTCGAGCTCCTCGAAGAGCGTGTCACTCTCGATCCCTCGTACGATCTTCTCTTCGTTGTAGAGGGAAAGGTCGCTGGCGATGGCGCGGGCGAGCCGACGGGCGGCCTCTTCGGTTTCGATCAGCGGCATCTCGGTCGGTCTCCAGGGGTACCGGCAGTATCCCCCGTGGTCCCGCGCGGTGTCAAAGATCACCCGCCCGGTGAGACTCTGGGATCCGGGCGTGGTGACGACATGGCACGCGCAGGAACGAAGGCGGCGCCAGCCAGCGCGCCCAGGACGCAGAAGGTCACCATCGAGTAGCGCCCCGCGCCGAAGAAGACCGCATGTGCCAGGGCGGTCGTCCCCACCACGGCCACCGCCAGGGCAGCAGGTGGGTGGACCTGCAGCCTGCGACCGAGGAGAACGGTCCCGAACACGAGGCCCAGGTAGGCAAGCCATCCGGGTCGCCCCAGGGCCGCGGCCCCCGCGGCCCCGAGCACGGCAGCCAGGGGCCAGGAGGCGGGCTCGACGAGACGGCCGCGCCAGCCTACCCCCTCACGCCAAATCGCCAACAGAGCCGCCAACAGGAGGAGGCGCTGCCAGAGGGCCTCCGCGAGATCGAGCCCACGCGCCACCCGGTTGCCAAAGGCCGCTTGGTTCGCGGTGTGTAGGTAGTAGCTCGCCGCCCCGCCACCGTCGAAGGTCCCGGAGAGCTTGGCCGGGACGAGGGCAAGCCAGCGGAGTGGATCCGCGAGGACATCGCGAATTCCGGCTCGCCCGAAGCAGCGGTCCTTCTCCACCTCCCCGAACACGTGGCGGCATTCGAACGGGACTCCGACCCGTTCGATCGGAACCCACTGCCCGGTCGCGCCAGGAGCGGCGCCGATCAGCAGATTCCAGCCCGCGTTGGCGCTCACGAACGCGCATGCCTCCGGGTGGAAGCGCCCCGGCGAGGACGCTGACATCATGAAGCAGTTCCGCAAGGTCCAGGGGGCGACCGTGAGCATGGCCAGCACCAGGGCCAGGAGCCCCGATGAAAGGCGTCCCCGCCAACCCGCCTCGGACCGGGCCGCCACGAGGCCGAACAGCGGGGCGAGGAGGATCGTCTGCGGTCGAACCAGCGTGGTGAAGCCGAGCAGTCCGCCGAGGGTGACGCGGAGCGCCAGCGACCGCTGTTCCTTGGCCTCGCGAGCCAGCACGGCCAACGCACCCGCCACCGCAAGGAGGGAGGCCACGACCCCCTCGGTCATCAACGCGGGCGTGTAGGCGATGAGGCCCGGGTGGACGGCGACGACCCCCCCGCTCACCAATGCGCCATGCCGACCGGACACGGAGGCCCCGATCCGATGGGCCCCGAGGACACCGACGGCCCCGAGCACCGCGTTAGCGATCATGGCGACCTCGGGCACGCCCCCGAACAGGGCGTACAGGCCGCCGATCATCGCGGGGTACCCGACCGGGTAGTGGGCGGCATAGGTGACCACCCCGTCTGGCCAGAGCCACGTGTACCCCTGGCCCGCTGCAATCCGCTGCGCGACCAGGTGGTAGTACGCCCCATCCGCCACGGGTGGGAATCGCCCCCAGGCCCAACCCACGACGGCCAGGCGCAGGGCCAGGCCGAGTCCAGCCAACGCCAAGCCATCCATCCAGGGAGCTCCCTTCCCCGGCCGCTCCCGAGGGGAGGCCTCGTTCCTTCCCTTCATCGCGGCAGCTCCGTGAGGAGCCGAAGGGCCATGAGGTCGAGGAGCACTTCGCAAATGGGCAAGCCCACGACGTTGGAGTAGGAGCCATCGATGCGTTCGACCAAGAACGCACCGATCCCCTGGACCGCGTACGCTCCGGCCTTGTCGAGCCCTTCCCCCGTCGCGGCGTAGCGCTCGACTTCACGAGCGTTGGCTCCGCGCAGGGTCACCCGCGTTTCGATGGTGCGCGCCGTGGTGGCGACGGTAGTCCCGATGAGGGGCCGGATGGCGTACCGTGTCAGGACAGAGTGGACCCGCCCCACGAGCCGCCCTACCATCCCCGCCGCCTCGGCGATCGTGGAGGGCTTGCCGAGGATCTCCCCATCCACCACCACCGTCGTATCAGCGACCAGGATCCCCGAGCAGCCGGTCGCGGAGCCCGTCACGACCACCGCGTCGAGCTTGCTCGCGACGACCCGTCCGAGGTACTCGGCAGGCCCCTCGGCTGCTCGCACCCCTTCGTCGACCGCGACCGCGGCGATCCGCAGCGGGATGCGGGCAGTTTCGAGGATCTCCCGACGTCGCGGCGACGCGGATCCGAGGAGAAGCGGGGCGTCGGAGGTGATCATCAGGAGCGGCGTCCGGCCGCATAGCACGGCTTCGCCCGCCACGAAAACGTCGCGGGATCTGCCCCACCCCACCGTGGTCGACTATCGTCGCGCGCGATGCCGCTCGGCCGAAGGCGTTTCGCAGCGAGCGGGTGCGCTGTCGCAGCCGCCGCCTCCCTGCTGGGTGGAGCGCACCGAGCCGTCGCGCGATGCCCGACCGACTCGAAGTATTCTCCCTGCCTCGACGCCGATGCCCACTGGCTCGCCCCGCCACACGCCTCGTTCCTCGGCGTCCCCGCTGCCGTCCCCCTCGGCCCCCCCCGACAGCGCGTCGGCGTCGCCTTCGGTTGGCTGGAGCGCCCCGTCGTGATGACCTTGCCTGGTCCCGACCCGGCCGGACGTGAGGTGTCGGTCGTCGAGCGGCTCCTCGCCCTATCCCTGCTCACCAGCCACGCCCTGTCTCGCCGGGTGACGCTCGATGCCGTTGTACCGTTCACGGTCACCCAGCGCGGTCTCGGCATCGAGGGGCTGACCTCGCTCGAACCCCAGCCGAAACCCCGTGTCCTCCGTGACCCTCGCGCAGGAATCAGCTTCGCGCTCGGCAACGTGGAGGGTCCGCTCGAGCTTGCCTTGGCGACCCGTTACGTGATGGTGGTGCCGCTCGGGGACGAGCGAACCCTGGGTGGCGAACGCGGCTTCGTCGGTGCCCCATCATTTGCCGTGGCTGCCCGCCATGGTGGCCTCTTTGCGGGGGCCGAGCTCGGGGCGCGCCTTCGCATGCCCACTGCGCTCGGAGACAGTCGGCTCGGCACCTCACTCGCCGCTTCCGTCGGCATCGGGTGGGATGTGCTGACGAGGGGTCGCCTCACGCTCACCGCGGAAGCCATCGCGACCCCGGTGCTCGTGCGCCAACGGCAAGCCTCCGAGGACGCCGGGTCGCCGCGCCTCGTTCCCGCCGAGTGGCTCGCGGGGATCGGCTCGGCGCCCTTCGGGACAGGGCGCCCCGTGGTAAGCCTCGGCTTCGGCTCGGGGATCCCGCTCTCCCGCCCACCGAGGGGCTTCGAGACGGACGGCCCGAGCTCCGCGGTGACCACACCTCACCTGCGTGGAGTCCTCTACCTCCGACAAGAGTTGGGACGCCCGCGCGAGAACACCTCCCGATCCGCCACCGGACCCCTCAGCCGACGCCAGCGGTGACTCAGAAAACGCGATCCTCGACAAAGATCTGATCGCCAGCCTGCAGCGGAATGTCAGGAGAACGCCCGTCCATGATCGCGCGGATGCTCAACACCACCGTCATGGCCCCATCGGAGGTCTTTCGGGTGAGCTTGACGCGGTCGGTATCGGCGATCGAGTTGAGTCCCCCGGCGAGCGAGATCGCCTGGACCAAGGTGATGCCTGGTTCGAGCGGGAAGCTGCCCGGCTCCTGGACTTGACCGAGCACGGTGACTCGCTTGCTGTTGTAGGCCGTGACCCGGACCACGATGCTCGGATCCGTGAAGACCTTCTTCTCGATCAATCGACCCCGGTAGACCTCCTGGACCCGCTGCGGCTCGAGCCCCTCGACCTTCAGTCGGTGGACATAGGGGAGATCGATCGTCCCGTCCGAAGCCACCTGATACTCCGTAGGGAGATCCTTCTCGCCCACGATCTCGACCACGAGGACGTCACCGGGACCGAGAGTGTTGCTCTCGACCGGTAGGGCCAGCTTCACCTGAGAGTTATCGGGTTTCGGGCCGCACGCGAAGACAACGAACAGGCAGAGGAGGACGCCGCGCAGCCAACCGGCCGATCCGAGCCCATGCCCCCGCTCCGGGCGACCTGTCCCGCCGCCGACGGCAGGATAGGTCCGGGTGCCACGCACACCACGGCGCCTTCCCGAGAGGGCAGACGTGGGTTTCGGGGCGGCGCTCACAGGAACCAGCGCACCCCGAGGTACGCTTCGAAGCGGGCGAACGAGAGGTCTTCCGTTTCGTCACCGCCCTCGACGATCGGCACCTCGTTGTCACCCTCGAGCGCGGTGTTGTACCGGAGTGTGGTGTTCACCCCGAACTGGTTGCTGAAGCGGTACTCGGCGAAGAGGACCGAATCGATACGACTCTCCCAAAAATCCTCCGCACGGACGTCTCCCCCGGCAAAGTAGCTATACGGGTAGTAGATGGCGCTATAGCCCGCCTCGGCGCTGACGAGCAGCACTCCGCCGAGGAAGTAGGCGAAGTTCAAGTAGGCACGATTGCGCTCGTAGTAGTCCGTGAGGTAGTTGTTCGCGAAGTCTCGGGTGAAGCCGGCGGCGACCGAGGAGAGCCCGACCTTGGCCCCCTCCTCGGGGAGCTTCGGCTGCGGTGAGATGAACCACTTGACCTCGGCCTGGCCGATGAATCCATCGAAGTCCTCGATGGCCACGGCGCTGTTCCTGGCGGTGCGTCGGTAGAAGCTCGCCCCCCACCCACCGAGCGCGAGGAGAGCGAAGCGATTCGTGACGAGCCCCCGGAAGCCGATGAGCGTGCGGAGGGGCTGCGAGTCGTGGAGGATGTTGGCGGCGGGGCTGGTGTAGTGGATGTACCCGAGCTCGGCCCGATAGAGGAGCGCGCTCCGCGGGAGAAACCGCCAATGCCCAGTGGTGTTGGCATAGTGGTGGAGGTTGTTCAGATCCCGGTAGCCCCCATCCTCGAAGTAGTTATACCGAAACTCGTAACCGAGCCGCCAGTCGAACACACCACCGCCTGGACGCCAGATCACGCCGGCCCCGAGTCTCACCAGATCACGATTGAAGACGTGGTTACTGTCGGGATCGTTGGTCGCCTGCATGATCCGACGGAAGTCACCCAGGACGTCGCCACCCCAGGGCCGCTCCGGCAAGAAATGAGCCTTGAGCCCGAGGTCACCCGCGACATGTCGTTGCTCACTAGCGGTCCGCCGATCCGCCGAATTGCCGCTCACCGCGACAAGCTCGCTGTATGACACCGACGTCGTGCCGCGGAACTCCACACCCGGCGGCGCCGCGTGATCACCATCGCCCTCGCGTCGCTGCTTGCCGAGCGTCGCGACGGAGAAGCTCGGCGTCACGCGCAGGCGTACCGCGGGGATGATGTCCTCCTCATCGTTCCGATCGGCCTGGAAGTAGTTCGAGTCGTACCCCGCCTCGGCCGCCACACCCGGGTGAAGCTCGAGATTCCCTGCGCGGATCCCCATGCCCTCCCGGTAGCGCCGATCCTTCAACCAGGGCTGCTCCTGCGCAGAGACGGCGTGGCAAAGCCCCGAGGCTGCCACCAGAACCGGAAGGAAGGCGGAAATGCGCATGGGGGAGTGAGTGTCTCGCCCTGGAGGTCTGTGGATCGGCGGGTTGGCTCGCTACTACTGGATGGGGGTGCTGGTCAGGGGGGGCGCGCTGATGAGCGGCTCATCCGGGAACTCCGATGGATCGTCGGGAATGGCCGGATCGATCTCAACCTTCACATAGGAGTCGCCGACGAACCCCACCTCCTCGCCAATGCACTGGCTCGCCTCCGCCACGACCTCAAGGACGCGGTCGCGGAGCACCGTTACCACCGTAAACTCATGTCGCGCACGATCCGTGTCGTTGCGTGAAACCACTATCCGCAACGTCTCCACCCGATCGCGGGCCGAACGAATCGCCACGTCGATCTGGTTGAGCTTGTCGTTGAGGCACAGCATCTTGACGACATCGCGAGCCAGCCGGGCCTGTTCAAGCTGCCGCCGCACCCCGGTCGCCCCCTGTTCCATCTGGGGCAAATACGCTTCACCTCGCGACAGCATCTCCTGCGGAGCGAGCACGATCTCCTGGTTCGAATCCGCTGCGCCGGCAGCAGGGGGCGCGGAGGCGGCGGTCTGCGCACCCGCAATGCCCAGGCCGCCCAGCAGCAATATGGCGACCGGCAACGTCCGACGAGTGATGCCGGAAAACACACGGGTCATGCAACCCTCCCCATTTCGGGTCGCAGTATAGGGGGGGGGGTCCAGGGTGTCAACGGGGCGACTGTCGCAAATTGGTCTGTCATTTCGAACGCCTGCGGGGCAAGAGCCGGGACCCTTCTCAGCCCCGGATGGACTTGGGGGTTGGTAGGGCATTCGATGCAGCCGTCGGATCGTCCATTCACGAGGGGCCGGAGTCCGAGAGGAGTCCGAGCTGCTTCCTATTGCTTCACGAAGGTGACAGGCACAGTGACGACCGCGCTTCCCCCGTCCGGCGGGGAGAACTGAGCAGCAGAAGCCCTCGCCTGCACGCACCCCACGGCAGAGCCCAGATTCCCGCTTGCCGCAGCGCTCACCCCCTGAACCTCACCCCCTGGACCAACCCGAATCGTCAAGCGGATGGATCCCTCTGCGTCTGGATTGCTCGCGAGCTCACGCTGGTAGCATGCGCGGAATCCCGCGCGCATCCCCGCCACCACGCGGCTTGCATCGCTCACGTTCCCACTCCCGGACACCCCCCCAACGGCTGCGTTCCCGGTCGGCCCCTTGACCACCTTGGCCTTGCCGGACCCAGTCGTTCCGGCCGTTTGCCCGGTGCTCCCGATCCCGGCCAGTCCCGCACCACCCGCCGCACCAGGCCGCATCGGGCCACCGCCCCCGCCGAGACGAAGATCCCCGACCCCCCCCACACCGACCCCCGCGCCGCTCGCGGCCGCCAGATCCAAGGCGCCGGTGGGTACCTCGCCCCCGCTCAGGACACCCGCAGTGGCGGGTCCCGAACCCGCAAGCGCGCCGAGCGTCTCCATTTCGAGCTTGTCGAGATCGTTGGAGAGGGCGGCGACCTGCGCGGCACTCATGGGACCCGCCGGCCCCCCCGAGGTCCCTTTGCTCGAGGGTCCAGCGGCCTTGGCGACATCCTTCTCCTTACCAGCGTCCGCGTCGACCTCGTCGACGACCTCCTGCTCCTCGATGGGAGGCGGCGCGGGAAGCGACTTCACCGAGTCCACCAGACTGGCGACGTTCACTTCGTCGTCGACGATCGGATCGAGCCAGTCCGAGTAGATGGCACCGATCGCCATGAAGTGGAGGAGAAACGACATGGCCGCGATCATCGTCGTCGGCCAGTCGATCCCGGTAGCCCCTCGCGTCACCGATACGGGCAGCTGCGGCCGCGGCTGAATGGGCGGCGGCTCGACGAACTGGAACAGAAATGTAAGCTCGCCGATGGTGACCTTGCCACGAGAATCCTCCGTGAGCCGGATCTGATACGCCCCCTGCGGGGTTCGCCGCGACTGCCCGCGCAATACGGCCAGATCCGAAATCCCGGTGGGCAGCGCGACGCGTCCGGTCATCCCGTCGAGGAAGTTCAGGCAGTACTCGTTCCCGACGATCTCGAAGAGACGGAAGGTCGGGGGGAGCGCACCGGTGGCGACCACGAACATCGCCTTCTCGCTGGAGCCGACCGTGACGTGGATCCGTTGCTTTACGATCCGCTCCTCGATCACGCGACCGGCCTGGACGAGCCCGATGCGAAGCACGCGGGGTCCCGTGGCCATGACCGCACGCATCATCGCGGTCATCTGGCCAGGCCGTTGTTGTTGTGCCGAGGACGGGTAGGGCTGCTGCGTCATGGGGATCCTGTCAGAAGCACGGACCGGAGTGACAAGCCGAAGCGATCGATGGACGCGGTGACATCCACGGAGGTTCCCACGTAGTCTTCACGATATCGCTGCCCTGTCAGGTGATCCAGTCTGGTGCGTGCACCCTTCGCCACCCGCGCCCCAGGAGAGCTCCAACCGCCGCGCGAGGCGATTCCACTGGTCGCGGCGGGACTTCGCCAACCCATCGGCCGCACGACCGAACCACATGACCATCCCAGCCCCAATCCCGCCAAGAGCCACCGCCACCATTGCCCCGATCAGGCAAGGTCCAGACAGCGCCAACGCCTCCGTCGTCGCCCCGAGCGCGCCAGCCAGTAGTGCAGTCCGGGTCAGCGCCCGAGTCCGGACCGGAGCGGCGACCAGATCGTCCTCCACCTCGAGCAATGCCTCATTGATGAGACAGACAGCGTGGGCCCTCGACGTCGCGCTGGCAACGTCGGCCGCCAGCTTCACTGCCCGTTCGTGGTCAAGGCCACGCCCGGCCGGGCGCGGTTCTCGATGCATCCCGATTTGGATCGGGTAGGGTTCCCGCAGCCGCGTCGCCCGTAGGACCTCGGCCAGTCCACACCCGGTTGCGAGAACGAACGCCAGGACCGTGCCGACCACCGCCGCCCACCGTGGTTAGATCAGAACGGCGCGCGATAGACGGCCGATTCGATCCGATCGAGAAACGGTTGCTTCAGCTCCGCCAGCGTAAGCTTCGGCTCGATCTTCGCCACGTCGATGGCGGCGTAGGGCTTCTGGACCCGCCCCACGATCGTCACCTCGCTGATGGTGATGACCCGCCGCTTCTCCTGAGCGCTGGACGGCGAAACCAGCCCCATGGTCGCGCCTGCGACCAGCAGCATCAATCTGGCTCGGTTCATGGATTGCCTCCTTCGAGCGGCGGCAACGACCCGGAGCTACCGCCGGGCGATGCGGCACCACCGGCGGGCGGCGGAGCCGGCGGCGGTGACACCGCTCCCGGTGTCATGGGCGGCGCTGCCGTGGTCGACGCGGTAGGAGTGGGAGGGGGCGGCGGCGGCGCAGCCGCTTCCGACTCGATCACCGCCTTCTTGGTCTTGGCCCGCGTGATGAGCTCGTCCGTGTCGTCCGCGGCCCCACCGGACTGTGAACGTGGACGCTTCGCCTTGTAGGTTTCCAGCGACTCGATCGCGAGCTCCGTCGCCCTGAGCCTGGTGATCCCGGGAACCTGCTCCGAGAAGAGATAGAGTAGACCGAGGTTATAGTGGACCTCGGTCACGCTCGGGTCCTTCGAAAGCACCCACGCGAACTGCTCCTTCGCCTCACTGGTCTTGCCGAGGAGGCGATACGCATCCCCCAGGTTCAGGTGCGCGAGGACATTGTCGCGATCGTAACGCAGCGCCCCCTCGAGCAGCGGCGCCGCCGCCGGGGCGTTGCCGGCTTCGAGCAGGTACGTCGCGAGCTGAACCCGTGCCTCGACCAGGTCAGGGCGAAGGCTCAGCGCCTTCTCGAATTCCGCGATCGCGTCGCGCCGCAGGTTCTGCTCCTTGTAGATCAGGGCGCGCAGCAGCCGCGCCTGCGCGTTGTCCTTGTCCCGAGGTGGGTTCTCTGGACCGTATCCGTCCAAGATCCCCTTGAGGGCGTAGAGCGCCAGATCCAGCCGCCGGTTACGATAGTGATCCCGGGCCAGCGTCTCCATCGCCGGGCGATAGTCGGGGTTCAGCTTCAGCGCCTCCTGCGCCAGCCGCTGCGCCTCGGTCGAATCGCCCTTCATCGACTTGACCTCGGCCAGGGCGGCGACGACCGCCGCGCTCTTCGACATCCGGGTCTGACAACCACGCAGGAACGACTCGGCCTCGTCGGCGCTGGCCGTTCGGGCCGTGAGCACGGCGAGGCTCACGATCGCAGGCTCGTAGTCCGGCACCACGTTGAGGGCCTTGCGATACGAGGTCCGAGCCCCGGCCGAGTCGCCGAGGCGCTCCCGCACCACACCGAGCGAATAGAACGCCTGGTACGCCCTCGGGTCGGCTTCCGACGCCGCTAGGAATCGACCGCGCGCCGTCTCCAGATCTCCCGCCTGGAATGCCTGCATGCCGGCCGCGTAGGCTTCGGCCGCTCGCGCGGACATCTGAGGTCGCTTCGCAGCGTCGCCGCCCGACGGCTGATCGTTGATCCCGAACTGCGGTCCCCCCGGGATGACCGGGGTGCCGGATGGTGCCGCCGCTGCGGCCGCCGACCCCACCCCGCTGGGGGTCTTGACCGCCTCGCCACGGTGTTTCGTGCAGGCCACGACGGCGAGTCCCACGATAGCCACCACCGCCACGTTCGATCGTCGGCGCGCGGCGAGGCTGGTCCTCGAGTCTCCGCTCATGGGGCCACCAGCGCGGGCAAGGGTCGCGGGATCGCATCCGGCGCGGGCGCAGTCACCATGCCAGGGCGCTGATTCATGAACATCCCCGGGGTGTAGTTGAGGTCCTTCACCTTGCTCGCGTATGCCTGCATCCCCGCCTCTCCGATGACGTCGGTGAAGAACGCGAGCCGCCGCACCGCCCGGGTGATCTCGGCGTGAGTGACGTTGTAGCGACGAGACAGCACCACGGCCGTGGCGTACTTGTTCACCATGATCTCGTCGGCCGCGTTGATCTCCTTTTCGCGAGCGTCACGCCAAGCCGTCTGGACCTTGACCCGGACGGCGTCCGCCTTCTCCATGAGGTCCGGATTCCCGCTTTCCTCGGCGCGCTTCAGCTTCTGCTCGGTCGCGTCATCGAACAGCTTCAGCGCCGGCGGCCGCGTGTTGTAGAGCCCGCTACGGAGAGAGTCGTACAGAGACCCCTGGCGGGAAATGGCGATCGCAGTCCACTCCGGCGAGAGGTAGCTGTCGACGATCCGTTGCAGCTTGTCGTGCAACTGCTTCGCCACCACCGCATCCTTCTTGTACTCCGTGATGACCTGCACGACCGTACCCTTGTAGCGGTGATGGCCCGTCTCGTAGTCGAAATCGCGAGCGAGCGCCTGATCGAGCAGGGTGTAGTCGGCCTCGGCGGCCATTCCTGCCTCCACCGTCCCGAGCGCCGAGCTCTTTCCGTCCTTCCGGGGAGCGACGGTCCGGTAGCGCTCGAACGCGTTGATGGTGTTCTGCCACCACTTGTTGGTGTCCAGTGACTTGCCGGACTTCCGCATCTTGGCACTCCAGTACGCGGCCTGGACGACGTACGCCGCCGCCGCGTCCTGGTTCTTGTTCTTGGCGTAGTACTCGTCCATCACGCGCATCGCGCGTAGCCGTGCCGTGCCGTTGGCGCCCGTGTCGGGGCTGTACTGGTCCCACTTCTTCAGGTCGGAGCTTGCCACGATGAATTCGGCCTCGGCCAACTCCTTCGGCGATGCCCCGAGGCTCCGGAAGCGGTCGTGCGCACGGCGCATCCCGGCCGGGTCCCCGAGGCTCGCGTAAAGCATCAACGACTGCCGAGCCGACTCTCGCCGATGGTCCTGTTGGAAGTGCTCGTTGTTCGCGATCTTCTCGAACGTCTCTGCCGCGCGCGGGTAGGTGAAGAAGAGCACATACGAGCTGGCCAGAGCGTCGTAGGCGTCCTTCAAGTACCTCACGCGCGTCTCGTACCGGCTCCGATCTGCGGGTTTCGGCGGCGTCGCCTTCGGATCACCATCACGCAGCGTACGCAACGTCGTGTCGTTGCCGTACTTCGAGATGAAGAGCTCGTACATCTCGATCGCTTTGTCGTACTCCCCCACCTGCTTGTAGGCGAACGCGCCGTTCATCGCTGCCTCCGGGGCGTTGTCGTTCCCCGGCGCCTTCTCCAACGCGACTTTGTAGGCGGCGGCGGCCTCCCGCCACTTCTGATTCCGCTCCGGACCCTCCGGCATCTTCGAGGCGTCCTCGAACAGCGCGCCCGCATCCATGTACGCCGCGATCTCGGAGACGGGTTTTCGGATTGCCGCCTCCTTGCCCTTCTGGTCCTCGTTGATGGCGCAGCTCTTTGCCTCCGCGAGACGACGGCTCTCCTTGGTGTTGCTCTCGAAGTTGCTCATGCTGATGAGCTTCTCCCAAGCCTGATACCCCCACTCGTTCTTCCCGCAGTAGATCTCGTAGATCGGGGTGTACCGCTTCCGCGCCTCGGCGAATTGGCCATGGACGAAGAACAGGTCCGCGTTCTGGAACGCGTAGAGGGGGCCGTTCTGCTCCGGATCCCGGTCGACCGGGATGCGCTCGTTGTACTCGTCCCGTGCCCTGACCATCGCCAACACGGCTTCGGGCAACGGCTGCGCCACGACCTTCCGGGAGTCGCCCTCGCCCGTGAATTCCAGCTCCGTGCGACGGGCGATGCCCCGGCTCCCCTGAGATTCCTCGTAGAGCCGATACTGATCCTCCACCACCTTGTCCGCTATGGTGACGAGATAGTACGCCGCAGGCTGAAGGTACCTATCGTCCTCGTTCGAGTCTCGCACCGCCGCCGCCGTCTCGTTCGCCACGGCGACCTCCTCCGGCTTCGGCGAACGCTCGAGCACGATCTGCAGCAACACCACGTGGAAATGGGCGTCCGCCAGCCAAAACTTGCTCTCGTAACCGTCGATCGCGTTCGGATCCTGGAGGTAGTACGCTTTCCAGGCTTCCGCGGCCAGCCGAAACTCCGCGATCGACCGTTCGAGGAGCCCTCGCTGTTCTCCCTCGTCGCTGAGCTCACGAGCCTTGGCGTAGAAGTTCTTCGCGTAGTTGGTGTGATCGGCAGCGGCGCGCTTCAGCCCCTGACTCGCCAACTGCTCGGCCTGCTGCAGCGCCTCGGGATCGCCCTTGTTGGCGTCCGTCCAGGCCGTGACCCCCACGTAGTCCTTCAGCCGCGTCCGCGCGGCCAACGACTTGCCAGCGTACTCTTCGCGGGCTGCCGATCCCTCCGGGGAAAGCCGCGAGAGCGCCTCGTAGAGCTCAGCCACCTTGTTCTGCATCAGCGGCGCGTCGCGATCCATGGGGAACCGCTCCAGGGTCAGCTCGAGCGTTGCGATGGCGTTTCGACTCTGGGTGACCTCGACGAACTCCTGCGCGAGGGACTTGTAGATCTCGACGGTCCATTTCGCGTCCTGCGGGATGAGCGCGGGTTCCTGGACGCGCTGGATGGCAACCGCCATCTTCTCTTCCGCGACGAGGGGATCCGTCTCCGTGTCGAGAACGTCGTTGCGAGGGATCGCGGGGTGATCCGGCGGCGGACCCTCGAAGTCGACATAGGCCAACGACCCGGCGATGTACGTGAACGCCTCGGAGCGGAAGTCAGCCCCCGGATCGCCGGTCAGGACCTCTTGCTCGTCGGCGTAGCGGAGCAGCTTCACGAATTCGTCCACCGCTCGGTGGTAGCGCTGCTGCTTGAAATACGTCCAAGCTTGCTTGTACATGGCGACGCCGTAGAGCGGCGGCTTCTTGTACACGAGTGAGTGGTCGTAGGCGCTCACCGCACGGTTGAGACTGAACGGACCTCCGGCGGGGTCGAGCAGTCCGAAGTGGTAGTCGCCCAGCAGCCACCAAGCCTCGGCCACGTAGCGCGGCTCGGTGCCAGGCTCGATCTCCTGCGGCTGCATCTCGCAGTCTGCCGGGTACGGATCGCGGAAGACCAGTTCGTCTCCGGGGGCAGCACGAGAGACGTCGGTCACCCGCTTGCCTCCGATCGCGTTCGCGTCGAGCGGCAGCGGATTGCGGTTGTACCAGTCGTTCCAGAACTTCGTGTCGTGGTCCTGCACCAGTGACTCGAGCTTCACCCGCCGTGGATCGCTCGCGTCATCCAGGACGTGGTAGCGGTTGCGGCACACCAGGGCCCGCCAGACCTGTTGTCCCTCGTCGATTCTCCCGGAGTCGGTCAACGCGTGTCCTAGGTAGTAGTGGACCGCCGCGATCTCTTCGTACTCCGGGTACTCGAGGATGATCCGTCGATACAGGGCGACCGCGGGTTCGAGCCGCGGTCCCAGTTCCGCCTCGAAATCAGCTCGACCCCGCTCCTCGTACAGCGCGGCGAGCCGAAACATCGCATCTGGCGTCGCGGTCGGATGGGACTCCGGGCCGCTGTACCGGGCGATGAACTTCTCCAGCCGGGCGATGGCCTCGTCGCGCGCCGCGGCCAGGGCCTCGTCCTCCACCTTGACCTGGGCATCCAGCGCCGCCAGCACGCGTCGCCGCTTCGCCTCGTAGTGGTGGCGGACAATCATCGTCAGCGTATTGCGGAACTCTCTCGCCCCCAGCTCGTAGTCCTTCGCCTCACGCTGCAGCACCTCCAACGCTCGCTGCTGGGCTGGCGTGGGCGGCGGGGGCGGAGGTGTCGACTGCTTGAGCCGGAGCGCCCCGCCCCCTGAGCCGGCCGGGGCGGCCGTCGTCGCCCCGGAGGGGCCCCCGAAATCCCCCGCCGCGACCGGGGCGGAGGCAGGCGCGGGCTCAGCGCTGGCAAGCGCTGCCGTGGAAGGATTGGGCGCTGACGGCTGCGACCCCGCCACCGAGGGCACGCCCAACACTCCCCCCACGAGTCCGAGCGAGACGATCGCCCACCGCGCGCCTGCCGCGCTCGCGTGCTGACCTTGGCGCCAGTTCACTTCCCCTCCTCGACGTCGTCCAGGACCTCGCGGAGCTCGTCATCGAGCTTGCGGTTCTCGTCCGCACGTTCTCGCTTCAGATTGTTGACGCGAATCCGCTGCTCCTCCCGGACCTCCCAAGCCTCCTGCGCGATCCCGATGTCGGCGCGCAGCACGATGCTCTTCAGGCGCTCGCGCACCGCCGCGAAATTCCGCATCGCGACCTCCCCGACCAGGAGTCGCGCCTCATGGTCGAGCCCGTCGAGCTGGGTCGCGTAAAGCTCGAGGTTCCCCACTTCCCTCGCCACCTGATCCAGCAACGCCTTGGCGCGCTGCCCTGCCAGCTCCTCCAACCGTGTCCGCGTCGGGAGGAGCTGCGCCTCCGCGCGCGCGATCCGCTCGAGCAAGGGGGTGATGGATCGCGCGTAGTCCCGAGCACCCGGCCCGTCCTCGCCCGCGGCGACCAGCCCCACCTCCCGCTCGAAGAGCGCCGCGAACTGGGTTCGCGTCCGTTCGTCCTCGAGATAGCGCTGGTCACCGAATCCGATCTGAACCCGCCCGTACTCGACCGCCTTCCGATACTCCTCGATCCGCGCGCGAAACGCCGCGATCCCCTGTTCGTTCGCCGTGATCTCAGCCTTGAATCGCTCCCGAGTCGCCTGGTCGGCCGTCACCCCGTATCCGTCCGGCTCTTCGACGACACGCTTCAAGCCGTTCACCAGCGCCTGGAGCTTGTCGGACTGGAGCTCGAGCCGCTGGAGCTCCTGCGAGAGCTCGTTCCATTGGCGCTTGCCCGAGTCCTCGCGGCGCTGAAAATCCGCTTCCGAGACGGGCATCTGAGTGACCCGCCGCATGAGCGCACGCCGTTGCTCGCGCACGCCCGCGAGCGTTGCGCTGACCTCCCGATCCGCTGCTCCGTCCATGCCGAGGGCCAGGGTCCGTCTCGCGAGACTGAGCCGGTTCATTGGCCCCAACACGTCCTCCAGGGCGGCCTGAACCTCGGGGAAGGCCTTCACTCGCGTCACCGAACCGAGGAGGGCGTTGAGCTTCCCGGCGAGCGTCCGAGAGTCACGCAGGAGCGCCCGCGACCGATTCACGTCGTCGATCATCTCGAACACGTTGGCGTCTTCTGCCTCTTGCCGTGCCCACGCGAGCACGATCGGTGGTAGCCGCCGCTCTCCCACCAGAGCGATGTCGCTATCGTCGAGCAGCTGGTCGTAGTACGCGGCAGGATCGGAGGTCTCGGTGAGGAACGTGTTCAGCTGGTCCCGGATCGGATCGAACCGCTGGCGCACGCTCTCGTAGACCTTGAGCGCCTTCTCGAACTGCCCGGAACGCAGCATCAGGTCGGCGCGGAGCAATGATCCGTCCGCGAGCTCGAGGCGGTCGGGATCGGTGACGGCGAGCACCTCGAGCGCCCGCTGCGCTCGCTGGTGATCCCCGAGCCGCACGTAGACCCACGCGAGCTCGTAGAGCATCGTCGAGAACTCCGGGGACCGTCGGTCGACGTGGCTGTAGGCATCGGCCGCGTCGAGGTAGTTGTCCAGCTCGTAGAACAGGCGACCGATCGCCATCCAGGCGAGATCGACGACATGTCGATGCTCGGTCGTCGTCGCCGGCATCCGGGTGACGCGCCGAAATTGGTCGATGGCGGTGGCGAACCGCATCCGGGCCTCGGCAGCGGGCGGAACCTCGCCCGGCACAGCCGCCGCGGGGGTCGCCCCGTCGGTCAGCGCTTCCTTGGTAAGGACTACCCCAAGCAGGTACTGGCTCTGATGGGAGTACGGAGAGCCAGCAGGAACCGCCGAGAGATCACGGCGCGCGGCGCCGTAGTCCCGGCGTGCGAAGGCGACCTTTCCGCGGGCGTACTGCAGCGACCCGGTGACATCGGAATCCGGCAGTTGGGTGAGGCGAGCCGCGAGCGCGTCCACCGCCTCTGGATCGTCCGTACGGAGCGCGATGTCCACCAGGCGACTGAGGGACCGCCCAGCGAACGGCGCGTAGGCGGGCTCGCCGGAACGATCCAGGATCTCCAGGTACCGCCGACGGGCGGAAAGGAGCTGTTGATCGGCGAAGTAGCTCTCGCCGAGCAGAAAGAGCGCGTCCGCGTGCGCTGCCGCCGGGACACTCCCTTGTCGGAAGAGCTCGTCCACCTGGCTGAGGGTGTGGATGGCTCGCGCGTAGTCCTTGTTGCGAAGCAGGATGTCTCCCTCGGCGATCCGCCGCTGGGGCGAGATCTCCTTCCGGACGAGCTTCGCTGCCTGGGCGCGGATCCCACCCAGCTTGGCCTCTACCTCCCGGACGGAGGTCTCGGCATCCGCCGTCGCCTGACCGGGGCGCAACGCCCAGGCGGGCGAAGCCAAGGTGAGGAGCACGAAGCACGCGGCGAACGTGCCGAGCCGTGCGCTCCGCATCCGCATCACTTGCCTCCAACGCTCGCGTTCGCCGAGGCACCGCTCCCTGCCCGGGTCGAACCCGCCGGGCCTCGCGCCGCTCCGGATTCTCCTGATCCCGCCTTGACGGTCTGCTTGAAGCGAACGGCAGGCCGCTCCTCCAGCGGAGTCGTGACACCACCCTTCTCCCACGCGATCGCCTCGAGCACGATCACCTTGCCCTCGGTCACGGTGAACGAGTGGCTGGCCCCGGTCTGGAATCGATACCCCCGGAGGTAGGAGAAGACCCCATAGCCATACCCTTGCAGCTTCAGCTGGACCTGGAGGGTGTGATCCCCTGGAGGTATCGAGCCGGTGAACACCGGAATCGATTTCTGCTCCGCCAGCGCACCCGAGTCGTCCTGCTTGTTGTACTGGACCTGGCCATCGAGCACGAAGAGCGCACTGGTCAAGCGAAAGGCCGACGAGAGATCGTTGACGAACCGGATCTCGGCACGTGCCCCCCCGACTCCCCCAGAGAGGATGGTGTCGCTCAGCAGACTGAGCCGCGTATGGCTGCGCCGGATCTGCTCCTTCAAGTCATCGATCCGCTGGGCGAGGTCGCGCATTCGGACGGCATACGTCGACCCATCCACCGCAGCTGATTGCTCTGCGCCCTCGGCCTTGTCGGTGTCCGCAGGCGCACTGGGGGCGGTCGCCGACGCCGCGCCCTCTCCGGACGTCCCAGGTTGGGGAGCCTCGGGGCGTCCTGCCCCAGCACCCTCCCCGGCTGCGCCAGCCGACAAGGCGGGAGTCGTGGTGGACGAAGGCGCCGCCGGCGGTGTCGTTTGCGCCGCCACCGTGGCCGAACTCAGCACCAGACCAAGAAGCGCGATCCAAAACGCGAACAATCGGAACATCGATCACCCTCATGAGCGGAACCGACACCGGACCGCGGTCGGCCACGGTCGCAGCCCACCCTTGACTACGCTCGCAGGGAGGGAGCGTAGCAGACCACGCCCGACCGCCGCGCCTTGAATCCACGGCCCAGACACCCAAATCTCCCCCTCCCAAAGGCGCCCGGCCGACCGGACTCCAGGAGGCCCCCCGAGGCGCGAACACGCCTGGCCACGGAAGGGCCGCCATGGGCTATGGCCTCGGATCCCGGTGCGGCCGCCGCGGCTCACCCTGACGGCCCCCTCCGCATCGATGCGCACCCGAACCCGCCTTCTTGCTCCGGGTCGGACGGACAGGTACGGTCTTCGGTGTAGATCGAATCCCCTGAAGGGACGTCGGACGTTGAACAATGCCTCGGAAAGACCGACCCTCTGGCGGCCGGGGCCTCGGGCGCGACCGCCCCTCCGCAACCGAACGGGAAGCACGGCAGCCCCGACCCACCCCCCTGTCACGGGTGCGGTCGGTGGTGGGACCAGGTGTTCGAGGTGCGGGCGATGACGGCAGTCCAGGGCGAGGCAACCGACGAGATGCTGATGGTCCGCTACCAGCGCGGAGACCGCGGCGCCTTCGCCGAGCTCGTCCGACGCTATGAGGGCCCCATCTACAATCTGGCTTTTCGCCAGCTGAGGCAGGCTCCCTTGGCAGAGGACATCACGCAGGAGGTTTTTCTTCGGATCGTTCAGCGGGCGGCCGAGTTCAAGCACGAAGCGCGGTTCTCCACCTGGCTCTACGCGATCGCTCGAAACCTCTGCGTCGACCATCATCGGAAGCTGATGCACCGGCGCCACCCGAGCCTCGATCAACCGGCGCCGGGCCTGGCCACGGGCAATCCGCTCGGTGATATCGTGGCGGATCCCCACCCGAACGCGACGGTCGATCGGGTCGCGGCCGGCTCGGAGGTGGCAACGTGCATCGTCGACGCAATCGAGCGTCTCCCCGACGAACAGCGCGAGGTGTTTCTACTTCGGGAGATCGCCAACCTCCCCTTCCGCGAGATCGCGGAGATCACCGGGGCCGGCGAGAACACGGTGAAGAGCCGAATGCGGTATGCGCTCGATCGGCTCCAGGAGGCGCTCTCGGATTTCGAGGAGTACGCGCGAGCGCTCCGCTGAGGAGCCTCGCCTTGAGAGAGGATTCGAGCTGACGTGGATTGCGAGAAGTTCGACCGGGTCGTGCTTGACCTGCTCTACGACGAGCTGGACGAGCTCACCGCGGCCGCAGCGCGCCGGCACATGGAACACTGTGGACGCTGCGGGCCGATTGGTGCCGGACTCCGCGCCACGCGAGAGGTCGGTGTGCTGCCGCGCATCGTCCCGAGTCCGGAGCTCGCCACCCGAATCCTCGAGACCGAGCGAAACGCTCGAGCCAGGCTGCCGCTCAGGCAGCGCTTCGCGCGTGGGGTTTCCGTGCTGGCCGGCTACGCGATGCGACCCCAACTGGCGATGGCCGCGGTCGCCGTCCTGATGATCGGGCTCAGTCTGTTCTTCGTGCGTACCCATCCCGGGGATCGGGAAGCCGTGCGGGTGACGGAGCGGGGCGTCCCCGAGGTAGACCATGACATCGTCCTCGATGGCGATCGCCGCCGGGTTGCCACCACCGCACGGGCGACGGCCGAAGCCGATGAGCCGGCTCCGGTGCGCGCTCCGTCGCCACCGGCCGCGAGCGGAGGTATCGGGGCTGACTTCGCTGCGGCCAGCGCGGCGTTCCAGGCAGGACGCTTCGCCGAAGCGCAACGGTCGTTCGAGCGCCTGGCCACAGCCGGTGGATCGCACGCTACCGATGCGGAGCTGATGGCCGCGCGCAGTGCGCGTCACACGCAGGGCTGCGTCGTTGCGGCGGCGTTGTTCGATGACATCGCATCCCGGCACCCTGGCACGTCCGTCGGCAACGAGGCAACCTGGCAGGCTGCGGAGTGCCGCCGCTCGGTCGGTCAGGCGGAGCTCGCCCGCCGCGACTACCTGAAGCTCACGGAGCAACCCACCTACGCCGAGCGCGCGGAGTCAGCGCTCGCTGCGCTCTCGGTCGATCGAGCCCGCACGGCGAGCAAGGCAGCGGCACCGCGCCCTGCTGCCGCGGCAGCCTCGGCGCCGGCCCCGTCGTCGAAGGGCACCCTGACGGAACCCGCCCGCTGAAACGGCGACCGGTTCTCCCTCGCCCGACCAGCCGAGGAGATGAGGCCGTAGCCCCTTCGACGCGAGCGGCGTCGCACCCGGCGACCGCAACGCTCAGTTGAATTCCTGCTCGCGGACGTACGCGATGACGTGGATCGCCTGGACGAGACGCTCGCGGTCGTCACGCGTGATGTCCACGAACCGGATCCCCATGCCGGGGTTCGGGTTGTCGCCGAGGACGCGAACCGGGTTGATCCACTGCACGACCCCCTGCAGCACGAACGGTTGGTGTCCCGGTGGCGCGAAGCGCAACGTAAGCTTCGTTCCGATGTCGAGGGGTCGACGCGTGAGCACGAAGATCCCAAGCTCGGAAATGTTGGCGATCGACGCATAGAGGAAGGTCTCATCCGTCTCGCAGTCGACGGACCAGGTGACCGGAATGCGCTCAGCCGTCCGACGGTTTCTCATCCGTGAGTCCTCGTCCTCGTCTCTCTTTAGCCCTGATCGACCGAGCGGGGCAGCCACCACCCGGCCTTACCCTCGATCGCGCACCATGTCACGGAAAGATCTCCGGACCGCGCTCCGAGGTTCAGCGGACCCGGAGTTTTCCGGCGACGAGTCGGTCGTCGCGGTGACGGCCCCGAACGACCTCGAGGCGTCGATTCCCCTCGAAGAGCCCGAAGTAGACATCGTACTCCCCGGGGGAGAAGTTCGGCTCGAGGTTGAACGGGTGAGCATCGACGATGACGTCTCCCGGTCGCCAGAAGCGATACGGGTACTTTTCTGCGAGGGTGGCGTGATCGCCGTTGTGGCGGCGGCCCTGACCATCGATGTGGATGAAGGTCTGCCAGTCGCCGGTGACGCGCCCCACGACGCGCCAGTAGATGCGAAACTCGTACCCTTTCCGGGGCACCACCCCCTCGACCAAGCGTCCCCCGACGTCGGTGACCTCCCAGCCGATCACGTCCAGCACCCCCCCGAGGTTCGCGTCCATCGGGTATCTCGGCGTCGGCGCCGCATCCAGGACCACCGCGTCGAGCGGGTTCTGGTTCTTCTCGCCCGGCCCGAGTCGATCGGACAGGAGCATCATGCCGCGGGACTCGGCCTCGATCACCGGGATGTTGCCAGGGCGACGGGCGCTCCGGAAAAGCCCATTCAGCTCCGCGAGGGTCGGCCCGTGCACCGCCAGGTATCGGCGTGAGCTCGACCCCGTCAACCAGCTGAACGCGGTAGCGGTGGACTCCAGGCTCGGCGCGCGAGTGCCCAGGTAGTAGGTCGTGGCGGCCACGTCGATCCCGAGCACGGCGAGCTCCTCGCCGGGTCCGGCGCGTTCGCGGTAGGTGGCCAGGAGACCTCGCGGCGACACCGTCGCCGCCAACGCGGGATAGTACCCGATACTCGAAAGAGCAGCGCAACCAACGAACGCGGTCAGCGCCATTCGGGCGCGCGGCAGGCCAGTGGCGACCTCCACCCATCGGACCATGTCCATGACCACGAGCGTGGTCGAGGGGACCCCGACCAGCAACAGGGGGAAACCGACCCACGCCCACGCAGCCACGTACCGCAGGTCTCCCCCAATTCCCGGAACTGGTATCCATCCAAGGCCCCACCCGCCCATCCCCAACAGCGCGGCAACGCCCACCAGAGTGGCTTCCACGGCGAGCAGGACCACGAACAGGTTCCCGCCGTACAGCGAACGGAGCTCCTTCGTCCACGAGGTGTACGCGGCCCAGGCGAAGCGCGGCCGCGTCCCGTTGGCGGCGGCGAGGAGCAGCAGGATCGACACGCCGGCGGCGGCGGCCGATGCAACCACGAACCACGAGGGGACGGGGATCGCGGTCAATCCCTCCGCCGCGAGACCGTAGGCCTCGAAGGCCTTCTCCGGAAAGATCCTCCGGTCCTGCAGGACCAGCACCGTCGCCGCGCCTATCCCCATGGCGGCGGCGGGGGCCGTGGTCCCCCGCCGCTCGAGATCGCGGACCCACAGGGCGATGAGCGCAGCCAAGGCGGAAACGGCGACGAAGGGCATGGTGCCGAGGGTAGGTGCGAGCGCCCCGTGCGCGGCGATTGCCACCCCCGTTGCCGAAACGAGCAACAGGCGAAGAACACCTCCAGTCGCCGAATCGGCGTCGCCACGGAGTGGGGCTGCGAGCGCACCGCCGACCGCGATGAGGGCGAGGCCGCTGTAGGGGAATAGCCCCTGCCCGAGCTGTCCGAGGACGGCGTCGAAGGTGGGCAGCGCCACGGGCGGGGCCACGCGCGCACCCGCCGGCAGGTAGAAACGTCCGGGATCCGACCAGGCGTCGCCCAACGCGACACCACCCCAGACCAACGCCCCGATCCCCGCTGCGAGCACCAGGATCCCGCAGGCCGAGCCGCCTCTCCGCCCGTCAGCCAGGCCACCGAGGTACGCCAGGAGCCAGGCGAGCCCGACGCTGAGCGCGGGGACGGCGAGGCCGAGCATCGCACCCCGGCAGAAGTACCCACCGACCAGGGCGAGTCCACCAACCAGCAGCGCGAACACCCGCTCGGAGGAGAGGAACCGGCCACCGCAATCCCCAGCGAATGTAGCCACCCCGAGTCCAGCCAGGGCAACGGCATGGAGAGCCAGCGTCACCGCGTCGCCGAGGAGCGTCCGGGCGTGAACGAAGTAGAGCGGAGTCGTGGCGAGGACGACCGCGGCGTAGGTGGCGGCGCGGCGGTCGCCCAAGCGAGCAACGAGCATCCAGATGGCGACGACCCCGAGGAGGGCCCAGAGGGCGAGCGGGAGGCGACCCGCCCAGTCGTGGAGCCCGAAGATCCAGAAGCCAGTGGCGATGGATGCGTACGGCAACTCACCGGAGCCCAACGCTCCGCGGGTCATCATCGTGTTGTCGGCACCGTCAATGACGAACCCCCCGGCGCCGAGCACATGGATCGCAAGGCGGCGGGCGAGCTCCGCCACTCGAAGCTCCACCGGATCCCACAGCCCCGCCTGACCGATAGGGCCGAACAGGCTCCCCAGCACCACGCCGACCGCCAACAGGGGACCAGCGACGGCCAGGGCCCGGGTCCCAATCCCAGCGCGGGTGGGGGTGGCCCCGGCGCAGTCTTCGGGAGAGACAGCTTTCATCGTGCGTGCGAGCGGGGGTGCCGGGCGACCATACCGCGCCCGGGAAATCGGCGCATCCTCCCGGGTGGGCCCGCGGGCGGGCACGATCATCAACCGAGGTTGACTCGTGCGACGTGGCGCACAGCCGCGCATCACCTATCCTTGCGAACCCCATGCGCTCAGGCAACGTCGCCATCGTCGGCCGCACCAACGTCGGGAAGTCGACGTTCCTCAACGCCGCGCTCGGCGAGCCCCTCGCCATTACCTCCCCACTGCCACAGACCACCCGCGACGCTTTGCTCGGCGTGGTGACCCTGGCGTCGGCGCAGATCGCGTTCATCGATACGCCGGGCCTGCACCGCCCCCGCACGGAGCTCGGGCGCCGAATGAACGCGGCTGCCATCGACGCGCTGCGCAATGCCGATCTGGCGCTGGTGATGACGGACACGCACCACGTGGTCGCATCCACGAAGGAGCTTCCTGCGTTGGCAGGTGCAGCGGGCTCCGAGCTTGCCCTGCCCGAGGCGGACGTCAGGGTGATCGAGGAGCTGCCCCCCGACCTTCCGGCCATCCTCCTCATCAACAAGGTTGACCGGTGCACCGACAAGCGCCGCCTGCTCCCTACCATCGAGCGATTCGCTAGCCTCCGCGATTTCGCCGCAATCGTGCCGGCGAGCGCCATCCACCCCGCCGACGTGGAGCGGATCCTGTCCATGCTCGGCACGGCGCTCCCGGAGCGGCCCCCGACCTATGACCCAGAAACCCTCACCGACCGACCCACCCTGTACTTCGTCCGTGAGTACGTCCGCGAACAGGTGCTCCGCCAGACCGGACGCGAGGTCCCGCACGCCGTTGCGGTCACCGTCGAGGCCGCCATCGACCGAGGTGACCTCCTCATCGTGAAGACCACGATCCATGTCGAGAAGCCGGGCCAGCGCGGGATCTTGCTCGGCGCCCGGGGATCGCGCCTCCGCGAGATCGGCACGGCAGCTCGCGAACGCCTCGAAACCCTCCTCGGCCGGCGGGTGTATCTCGAGCTCTTCGTTCGGGTGACCCCGAGCTGGAGACACGTGCCGCGGCAGCTCGCGGAGCTGGGCTACGATGGACGCGACACCGTCGGGCGCGTCTCCACCTCGAGGGACTCCCCGTCGGCACCGGCCCCGGCCCCGCCGGGCCAGGACCACGGCACCACGATGAGCACGACCACTTCCTCGTCCGGTGCCGCCGCTCCGCTGCAACCGGGACCATCGAAGATGCCCCGGAAGCCACCGACACGCCCGACCAAGGGTCCCCACCGCTGCGTTCGGCGCCCCCACGACCAGCCATCGACAACCCGCGACGGCCCGGGGATCGATCGGGCAGCGGCGAGCCCGACCCGAAGCGACGCCGGCGGCCAACGGAAGGCGGGCAGGACTCCACCCGCCCGCCCGAACCCGAACCGCGGTCACCGCGACGACCACCCCGCGAGGCGCCCGCGCCGCAGCCGACGAGGGGGCGTCCGATGACCGCCATCGTTGCCATCGTCGGTCGACCGAACGTCGGAAAAAGTACGCTCTTCAACCGCTTCGTCGGTCGCCGCGCGGCCATCGTGGACGATCAGCCAGGGGTCACGCGGGATCGCAACTACGCCGATGCGCATCTCCACGGGCGTGATCTGACCTTGGTCGATACGGGCGGCTTCGACCCGGAAAGCGAGGATCCGATGCGGCAGGGCATCGTCCGCCATGTCCTCGCCGCTATCGAGGAGGCAGATGCCGTGCTGTGCGTGCTCGACGGGAGTTCGGACCCGGTGGCCGCCGATCGCGAAGCCGTCACGCTCCTCCGACGGAGCGGTAAGCCCGTGGTGTTCGCGGCCAACAAGGTGGACAACGAGGCCCGCACGCTAGACGCTGCCGAGCACTACTCGCTCGGCGTGGCTGAAATCTTCCCGATCTCCGCACTCCACGGCCGGGGGCTCGGCCGCCTCGAACAGGCGCTCGTCGCCCTCCTGCCGCCACCGGCGGCCCGGGATGGAGGGGTGGCGGAAGCCGACACACTGGCGCCCCGCCTGGCGCTCATTGGCCGACCCAACGCGGGAAAATCCTCGCTCTTCAACCTCCTGGTCGGGACAGAACGTTCGCTGGTGGACGATCGACCGGGCACCACGCGAGACCCGATCGATTGCCACATCGAGCGGGGTGGTCACCGCTATCTCGTCGTGGATACCGCAGGGATCCGGCGCCGCTCACGCGTCGAGCGGGGCGTCGAGTCCGCCAGCGTCATGCGCGCGCTTCGCGCCATCGACCGGGCAGAAGTGGCGATCCTGATGTGCGATGCCACCGAAGGAGTCATGGAACAGGACGCCCGCCTGCTCGGACTCTGTGCAGATCGGCGTCGCGCCGTGGTCGTCGGGCTCAACAAGATGGACCTCATCCCGAGCGCAGAGCGCCGCCGGGTGCGGGAACAGGCAGCGACCGCGCTTCACTTCGCGGGCTGGACCCAGTTGGTGGAGGTGAGCGCCAAGACGGGGGCAGGGGTATCGAAGCTCTTGCGTGCCGCCCGCGAGGCGGCCGAGGAGTTCCATCGCCGCGTCCCCACCGCCGAGCTCAACCGGTTCTTCGCGGAGGTGCTGGAACGGCAGCCGCCGCCGACGAGCGGGCATCGAGCCCCGCGGATCTACTTCGTGACACAAGCGGAGACGGCTCCCCCGGTGTTCGTTGCCGTGTCGAGTGCCCCTTCGCACATCCAGGACTCCTACCAGCGGTTCGTCCAGAACCAGATCCGAAAGGCTTTCGGGTTCCGTTCGGTGCCCGTCACGGTCCGCTTTCGACAACGCCGAGGCCGCGACGTATCGACCTGACCCCGCCCGCCGCAAGCACGAACTGGTTCTGGTCCGCCGCGAGGATCACTGGGTTTCCACGCCGATCACCGGCGGCGTGCGCTCCGGCGCGTTCCTGGCCGCCCTGCGCGCCGAGGTGACGCGGACTGGCGTGTATGGAGCCGAGGCGGGCATGTGGCTTCACATCGTCGGCGTCCTTCGGGTTAGAGAGCATGGGCCTCTCGTGGGGGCGTCGGGTCGAACCGGGATCCCCAGCCGATCGCCGGTTTGTTGTCCGACGGGTTGGTTGCCCGATAGGCGGGGGTGATGGAGAAGGCCGCGACCCCTCCCCAGACGTGCCGCCCCTCCCGCCGCCCCGTGCGGGCGGGTCACCTCGCCACCTTCGCCGCTGCCGTTGCCTTCAGCGGGGCAGCAACCACCACCCGTGCGGAGCCGGTCGAGGGCTCGCCGAAGCCCGAGCTGGCGGTGGGCTCCATCCCCGACTCGGCCGCTGCCAACCCCGCCCAGCCAACCCCCGCCGAGCCACTGGTGGAGCCCATGCAGCGCCTGGGGTCGATCAGCGTCGGCCATCCAAACGCTGGCTACCTCGTCAACGGCGTCAAGATGCCACCCGGCGACGAGTGGGTCCTCAGCATCCCTGACCATGCGTGGGGGACGGACGAGACGATCGAGGCGCTGGTACACGCATTGCGCACTGTCGCCGCCCGATTCCCGGGTGGACCTCGCGCGATCCTCGGCTCGATCAGCGCGGAGCATGGCGGTCCTCTATCGCCACACAAGAGCCATCGTACGGGCCGTGACGCCGACGTGCACCTGTTCCTCACCCAAAGAAAGCCCGGATCCTGGTACGAGGCGGGGACCGCGGCGAACCTCGATCGCCCTCGCTGCTGGGCGTTCCTCAGGACACTGCTCACGGAGACGGACGTCGAGATGGTGCTCCTCGATCAGTCCGTACAGGATCTGCTCGAGGAGTATGCGCTCCTCGTCGGGGAGGATCCCGCCTGGATCGCCGACGTCTTCGATGGCACGGGCGACCGCTTCTCGGACCTCATCAAGCACGTACCGGGCCATCAGGGGCACTTCCACATCCGTTTCGTTAGCCAGTACTCGCGGCTCCGTGGACGCGACCTGTACGACCGACTGGTCGAGCAGGGCCAGATCGACCCCCCCGTGCGGGAGCTTCGACACGTCGTCGTGCCGGGCGACACGCTGATCGGCATCGGCCGACGCTATGGTTCGACCGCGCTCGCCATCCAGACGCAAAACGGACTGAATTCTTCCATCATCCGCGCCGGTCAGGAGTTGCTCATCGCGGCGCCCGTGGACATCCCCGGCGCGCGCGACCCCGTGATCGTACCGCGCCGCCGCCTCCCTCCCCGCTCGCCCGTGGCGCAGCCATCGGGATGATCACCACCTCGCGGATCGCCGTGGTATCACTCCGCACTCGTGCCACCGAAACGCACGGCCACGCGTGCGACCGTCTCGCCAGCAGCAACGGGGAACATCCAGCGCATCGCCTCGGTGCGCACACAGCTAGCGAGCGAGTGATACCCCGGCGGCTGCTCCACGATCTCGATGGACTGCACGCCGCCGGTGTCGCGGACGTCGAGGTTCATGACCACTTCCGCCGTGTCTGGCGCGTTACCGGCACGCGTCGCCCGCGCCATCAGCCAGCAGCGCTGAACCAGCGAGCCGGCAACCTCCCGAACCCCTTTCTCTACTACCTCGGGCGCCAGTGCTCCACGGCTCCGAACCTTCACCCCTGCTTCGTTCGCACCAGCAACCCCGAACCCGCGGTTGGTGGCCGCCGCGACCGCTGGGCCCGGTGACGAAGACCCGCGACTGAAGAGCAGATATCCGCCACCGATCCCGAGAACCAGGGCGCCCAAGACGGCCAACCAAACGGGCGGTGGCAGGCGCCGCCGCATGTTGGCGATCAGGAGGTCATCTTCCTCGGTCGGCTCCGAGACGGGCGCGAGGATCGCGTGGGTGGTCGGGGACACGGAGTCCGCCGAGCTGGCCCGGGACAGCAGCTTCAGCACCGATGTCGTCTCGTCCGGATCCCAGTCGAGTGGCGCGTCCTCGTCGCTATTCATGTCCCCCATCCCCAACGCTCGAACCCCCCGGACCGACCGAGGGTCCCCCCACCTACGTCGCGGCTCGTGCTGTGGCTCATCATGACCTTGGAACCACGAGAGGTGCTACGCCAGTTTGCCTAACCCGGCGGAGCCGGAACCAAACAGACCAGGCCATCAGCGGTCAGCGTTCAGGTAGAACGTGGAAACCCTGATCGCTAACGCCCGATTGCTGATGGCAACAAGGGCATTGAGAAATTTTCTGCCAGATCCGGTCAAGATCACACCGCTAAGGGACTAGAGCACCGATCACGTTGCCCACAGCAACGGCGCCACTGGAAACGCATCCGTGCAGGGCGAGGATGCGTTTCCAGCGGCGCCTCTGGCGAGATCTGCTGCCGGTTCGGTGCTCTAGGTTGTTGACTTGACGCAGCAATCGACCGAATTGCTGCTCTCGCATCGGGCCGCTCGTGGTGCTCGCCGCTGGCCCACCGATCAGTACGCCAAGACCGATCTGCGGGGCCCCCCCGGGATCTCCTCGGGGTGAAAGCTTCCGTTCCGGATGACCACCCGCAGGATTCGCAGGACGCTCGCCCAGTGCAGCGCACCGGCCCGCTCGATCGATTCGCGAACCGTAGTGGAATAGGACTCGTCATGGACGACTGCCCCTGGAACATCGCACGACACGAAAGCCGCCAGGCCACCTGATAATGCCCGCACCGAGCGATTCGATCACCCGGGACCCCAATCCCCGCCGGGTCGGCCGTCGTGTGCTAGGACCCTGGTGCAATGATCCCGTCTGGGCACTTTCCCCCCCCTCCCCCCGGGCCCAGTCCGTTCGCGGCGCCGCGTAGCGAAGACGAGGCGATCCCCACTCCTCGAACGGCCGCGTTGGCCCCCTGGGCGACTGATCCGCTCCCCAGCGGCCAACCAGCCGAGGATCCCAGCACCTCGCCCGCGTTCGCAGGCAGTCCTCCGCCGTATGCGGGTTCCGGGGTCGTGTCCGGGCCGTCCATGGTCGGGGAGTGGAGCGCGCCGGCCACGGGCACGGCCAGTCCATCCGGGGCAAGCGCACCCGATCCCTACGTGGCATCGACTCCACCCGGCGCCCTCGACTTCTTGGGGGCACCCGATCTGTACGCTTGCCCCGTTCCTTGCCCACCATCCACCCCGTACGGCGCTTCCCATCCCTTGGCTTCCCACCGCGCCAGCTACCCGCACGCGCCACCGACCCCCTACGGCGCCACCGATCCCTACGGACCCTCCGCCGCGTCCGCCACCGCCGATCCCTACGCGCTGGCGAACCCCTACGGCGATTCCCTACCCGATCCCTACACAATGGCAGCACCGTATCGCCATCCCGATGCCAACGGGCAACCGCCGCCCGTCACCGGCGAAGGGTTGGCACCAGGAACCAGCCCGCACGCCCATCAACCAACGAGTCGGGGTACTGGGAGGAGGAAGGTTGTCCTGGCGGCCTTGGCCGGCATGGTCTTGGTGTCGCTGCTCGGACTAGGCTTCGCTTTCTTTGGCGTCAAGCCCTGGCTATCCCGCCCGACTCGTTCCGCGCCCGCCATCTCCGAGGACTTCGCGAAGGTCGAACGTTGGGCCAGGGTCTCGAAGAATCCACCGAAGAACGCGGAGGTGCTTGCTGGCGCGGCGACTCTGGTTGCACGGCTGAGCCCTCGCATTCGTGACGGCGAGGTGCCCGCGGTCGCCGATGCCTCCCTCTCCGTCGAAGAGCGGTCGGCGCTCGACGCGTTGGTCCGCTGGCACGGCGAACGAGGTGGCTTCGTCTCTAGCTGCGTGCCGAGGGGCGACGACGACGGTGCGGCCCCGTCGACCGGTGACGCGGTCGCGGCGGCGGTTCCACAATCCCCGACGGCCTACCTAACCTTAGGTGCGCTCGCACTCGCCACCTCGCGCGGCTCTTCCGAAGACCGAAATCGTTTGGAGGCTGCCTTGGGGCTGGCCGACATCCTGCGCACCCGCGGTTCCGTGGCGGAATATGCGACTGGGGCGCGACTGGCGGTGATGGCAGCCCAATGGGTGAAGGCCCGAAAGTACAAGGTCACGGGGAGCTTTGAAGCGCATCGTCCTCGCACGGAGCAGCTCCGAACCTCCCTGGCACGCGACGCGGTGTGCGTCCTGCAACGTCTCGGCTCCGAAGACGGATTGACCTTCTCCGCCCGGGACTTCCTGGACGATGACGGACCGCGGCCACCATTCGGTCTGCTCTCGCCGGAGCGAGAGCGCCTGGTGCTCAAGGACTTCGTCGGTGAGTGGCTCGTTGCCACGAAAGACGCCATGACAGCACAGGACCTCGCGGACGGATTCACCGCCATGGTCGCGCCGGCGAGCGTCGTGCTCCGCGCTGCGGTGCCGACGAGCGCCGAACTCGAAGCCATCGCCAAGGATCACGCCGAGTACGATCGACTGATCCCTCCCCAGAGGAGCGGTAGTCAACGAAGCAGCAGATCGAGCGAACGTCGCGCACGACAGTCCTCTCGTCGACGACCCAATGCCCCCAACGAGAGCGCCCGGGACGAGCGCTGAGCCCCTCGCCGAAGGCGGGGCCCAATGACCGGAGCCGAGGCTGGGGTTCCCGAGCGGGGTGGCCGAGACCACCCCTTCGGTCAGGCGCGGCCCGCGAGGCGAACGGCGGACCACAGTCCTGGCGCGGGCCAGGCCCGCAGCCCAAGCACGACGCCGGATCTTGCCCGCGCCATGTTTCGTCGTGGCAGGGGAGGCGGGCCCTCCCCCGCATCGGCCGCGACACACGACCTCGCCCTCCTCGCCGCTCGATGAGCGGCGGGCGCCTCCGGCGCCGATCCACCGCGCTGCCGAGGATCCGCGCGTGGCGCGCGGATCCTCCGACCTAGTAGATCAGCGAGCTACCAGCGGTCGCCGCCGCCACGGCCACCGCGGCCGCCGCCGCCGCCGCCGCCACCGCCACCGCGACCCCCACGGCCCCCCCCGAACCCACCGCCACCGAATCCACCCCGGTCGCCGCGGCCGCGAGGAGGCCCATCGCCACGGGGACTGTCGCCCCGCGGCCCGCCCCGATCGCCGCCACGGAACCCGCCACCACCACCGCCACGGGGACGGTCGTGGGCGATCCGGACGTTGATGGTGCGACCGTCGAGCTCGGTTTCGTTGAGCCCGTCGATCGCGGCCTGCGCCGCCGCCTCGTCAGTGAGCTCGACGAAGCCGAATCCGCGAGAACGCCCCGTCTGTCGATCGACGACGACATTGGCGCTGACTACCGTGCCGAACTGGGCAAACGCCTGCTCGAGCTGGTGATCCATGGTGGAGTAGGAGAGGTTCCCAACAAACAA
The DNA here is from genome assembly GCA_016933275.1 of Polyangiaceae bacterium. Classification (GTDB taxonomy): domain Bacteria; phylum Myxococcota_A; class Polyangia; order Polyangiales; family Polyangiaceae; genus JAFGBI01. Next base: position 89,775 of record JAFGBI010000303.1, read on the forward strand.
CTTCGCGCTCATCGCGTTTCGATGCCTCGCTGCTTCTCTTTTTTGATTCGGTTCCGACGGACGCACGGCTCGATGGCGCCGGCCCCTCGCCCGTCGCGGAGGCCAGCAGACAGACTCAAGCCGAGGTGAGAGCCGAGGCAGGAGATCTGCGAGCTACGGTGGCAAGAGGTAGCAGAAGCTCGTTCCGGGAGCGAACGGTTTTCGCGGCCTGCCCGTCCGCCGGAAGACCCGCCCCGCTGCCGCTCACCCAAGTGACGCCGGAAGCCCCGCAAGAATCGCGGAGAGGGAGGGGCGCCACCCACCCCACCCAATCGAACGGTACCGTACTAGGAACGGGGGTCGCTCGCGGGCGACGGAGCGTTTGACATCCTAGGCCCGCCGGTCGTATCTCTTCTGGCCCAATGGGCCCCATTCGCCGGACGGTCCCGAGAGAACCCCGACGCCCACACCCTGGACCGGGCGAAGGGGAATGACATCCCCGACCAATGCCATGGAAGAGGACGCGAAGGGGAACTCACCGAGCGACGGTCAGGGTCGACGCAAGCGGCGGCGACGGCGGAAGCCGTTGACGCCCGCTGACGTTACGGCCCGCGCGATCACCCAGTCGGGACCGGAGACGCACCCTGGGCCGTCGCCCAAGCTTGCGGACGACCCGCTCACCCCTGGCGAGATCGCCGAGCTCAAACGGCACTTCCGGTTCCTCCGCGAGTACCGCAAGGTGTTGAATCTCAAGCTCAATGCTCAAGAGGATCTGTTGATCAACGAGCGGCGAGCTCCGGACCGCCGCGGCGTCTGCCAGCATCTTCTCGGCAAGGTAGACCGAAAACGGGTCTTCGCCGCCGCCGAACGGATGGTCCCAACCGAAGCCGTTCGCCTGGTGGAGGGGGTGCTCGGGATCGCGCCCGACGTCGACTACGTCCTGCTCTATCTCGACTGCGTGCGCCGCACGGGCGCTCACGAGCAGGCGATCGCCGCGCTCTCCGAGGCCCTCGAGCGCATCGATTTCCGCGAGGCCTCACCGGGGCAAATGCGCCGCGTGCTCGACCTCGTCGTCGAGCTCTTCGACGAGCGCTCCCTGCCGACGATGTTGCTCGGATTGCTCGAGGGCTCGGCATTCCGGCGCGCCTTCGATGCCGTGGCACCGGAGCTCCCGCCGGCATTGGCTCGACTCGTGGTGCCGTTGCGGGCGGCCCAAGGGGTCGTCCTCCACGGACGTCGAAGCCCATCCGGTGTCGTTCCGCTCCGCGATGGGATCCGCCTGCTGCTGCATGGCGACCTCAAGAGCCTGCAGCGCTACCCAGCACCGGTGCGTCACCGCCTCGTCGAGCTCGGTGCGGAGGCCTGGGCGGGTCGCGACGAAACGGCTACCCGCGTGCTCCTGGTCTTGCTCGAGAGCTTGCAGCAGCGCGATAGTGACCACGGCGAGCTCTGCATGGCGGTCGCGGGCGCGCTCATTGCCCACGAGCGCGACGAAGACGCGCGCAGGCTCCTCGCCAACCTGACACGAGCCCACCCTGATCTCGAGGATCCGCCGCGCTGGCTGCACGCGCTCGACGCCCCGCGATGGGGCCGAATCGCCCTGGTGCGAGAGGCCGGTCGCCGTCCCCGGGGCCCAGGCGCTCATAGCCCATTTGGTCGTCGGCTGGGGGTCGACCTTTCCGTGATGCAGCCCGTTTGGGTCTATGCAGCACCTCCGGATCGGGCCGCGGCTCAGGCGGAGACGGCAGCCTTCCTGGCTGAACTCTGCGTGCCGGGGATGGCGAGAATCGCCGGGAACGGCGAACACGGCGGAGAGCACTGGTTCGCTGTGTCCTCGCTCGGGGAGCCGCTGCCAGACGCGCTCGAACGCCATGGCGGAGCACCACGTCGAACGGCGCTCGCCATGGCGCGCGATGCCGTATCCGTGCTGGCTGCACTGGCCGCCGCCGGCGCGGTCCTCCCAGATGCGGATCTCCACCGCTTCGAGGCCGATCCGAGCGGGCGCGTGTGGCTGGTGGATGCCCGATGCTTGGCGCGCGCTGCAACCACGACGGCCACGGACACCATGCTCCTCCACGCGCGTGAGCTGGTGCGTCGGATCCTGGAGGGTGCGCAACGCTACGTGCCACCGCTCGGGATGCCAGAGAGCCTCCCGACCATCAGGACGTTCGCGGAGCTGGCACGCTGCCTCGTTTGACCGCACGCGATCGAAGGTTTCACGCCCAGGCGAGCGTGGTAGATCCCAGGGATGCCCCGGGCGAACGACCTCCGCCTTCGGCGCACCGCCACCATCCGCGACGTGCGCGAGATCGTCGTCCATCACCTCAAGGCTCTCTGGGCGGACCCCATGCGCGCGGCGGCGCTCCCTCCGCTGATGATCTCGGGTCCCCCGGGGATCGGAAAGAGCGCGATCATCCGCGAGGTGTGTGAGAAGGAGGGGATCGAGTTCCTCGACGTGAGGCTCGCCCAGCGCGAGCCCGTGGACATCCGCGGACTCCCCGTGCCTCGTGATGATGGAGTCCACTGGCTCACGAGCGCGGAGTGGCCTCGCGATGGCCGCGGGATCATCCTCTTCGACGAGCTCACCGCGGCGGATCGCAGTCTCCAGGTTGCCGCATACGAGTTCATCCTTGACCGCCGCCTCGGCGATCTCTATCGGGTCCCCGACGGCTGGTACATCGCAGCGGCGGGGAACCGCGGGGAGGACCGAGCGGTCGCGCTCACGATGTCGAGCGCACTCGCGAACCGCTTCTGCCACCTCGAGGTCGAAGCGGACATCGAGGATTGGACCCGCTGGGCCGCACGCCAGGGGGTCCACCCCCTCGTCATCGGCTTCCTGCGTTTCCAGCCGAGGCTGCTCTTCGCGAACGATGGGGACCGGGAACAGGGTTGGCCAACGCCGCGCGCTTGGGAGCGCGTCGGATTCGAGCTTGAGGTCGCCGAGCGAACCGCGTTGCCCGAGCGGACGCTCGCCCTCGTCGTCCAGGGACTCGTCGGGGCGGAGGCGGCCAGCGAATTTCTCGCCTACCGCGGCTTCGCGGGAGAGCTCACGAAGGTCGAACGCATGCTGCGGGGAGAGGAACCCGTCGAGGCACCAGAACGTCTCGAACAACGGTACGCGCTCGTCACCGCCGCCGTCCATTTCGCCCAGAGCGACGCGCGACTGCTCAGCGGACTGATCCGGCTCAGCCTGGCGCTGCCCCCCGATTTCGCGACCTTGTGCCTGATTGACTACCTGGGCGCGGCAGACCCCGGGTCCGTGAGCGCGCGGGCGGAGGCGCTCTTCGGCTGTCCGGAGTTCCCGGAGTGGCAGCGCCGGCATGGGGCGGCCTTCCGCGCTCGTTTCGCTTCACTCGGCGCGGGCGATCTCCCGCCATGACGAGCGCCGAGGCCACCCGAGTCCACGCCTTGCTCGTCGAGGACCGCGCCGCGCTCATCGTCGAGCAGCCCTTCCTGGCGCTCCTGGCGCTCCATCTCGACCTCACCGTAACGACCGACCTCCAGATCCCTAGCTTTGCGGTCGACGGCGTGAGGATCCACTTCGACCCTCGCTTCGTCCGTCGCGCGACGGCGACCGAGCGGCGCTTCGCGCTCGCCCACGCCGTCTGGCATTGCGCGCTGCTCCACCCGTGGCGTCGCGGGGAACGCGACCCCGTGCTCTGGGACCTCGCCGTGGATCACGAGGTGAACGCGCTGCTCGCGACCGATCGTCACCTGCCGTCCGCAGCGTTCCTGCTCGATCAATCTGCCTCGGCGGACGCGGACGCTCTGTACGAACACCTGCGTGCAGATCCATCGCTGTGCGGTCCGAACGCCACCGCGCCGCAGCGTGGCCCGCTCGCCGACCAGCACCTCAACCCAACGAGGACCGTCGGTCTCCGTGCGGACCTGGGCCGCTGCTGGGCAGAGCACCTCGTCCAGGCCGCCACCCAGACGACTCGGCGAGGACTCACCCTGGCACCCAGAGTCTGGGAGCTCGTGGAGCGGGTGCGGCGGCCGGTCGTGTCCTGGCGCGAGGCGCTCCGGCAATACGTGGTTTCCGTGGCCGGGGACCGACGGGTCTGGCTGCCGCCAAATCGTCGTCACCTCGGGCGCGGTGAGTATCTGCCGAGCCGTCGAGAGGAGCTCCTACGCATCGTGGTTGGCGTCGACAGCTCGGCGAGCACGGTGCCTGTCGCTGCCACCTTCGTCGCGGAGGTGGCGGCCGTCGCCCGCGCCTTCCCCCGCCGCCAACTCACCTTGATCGAGGCGGACCACGCCGTGCGGCGCGTGGCACACTTCGACACCGATTCCCCGCCCCCGGACGCGGCGTTCGTCTGGCGCGGGGGAGGAGGGACGGACCTATCGCTCGTCTTCGACGAGACCGCCCGGCGAGGGCTCTTTCCGAATGTCCTTGTGTTCCTCACCGATGGGCAGGGCAAGGCTCCCCCGAAGGCACCACCCTACCCCGTCGTCTGGGCGATCCCCCGAGGCTATCCCGCTCCGGCCGGTTGGGGACACCATCTCACGCTCCCAACGAAGTCGTGCGACGGAGGATACTGCCTCGAGGCATGATCCATCGGCACCAGATGGCGCGGTTCACGGCTCGTCGCGGGGTGAGGGCATGGTTTTGCGACGTCGCGCTCGGCGTCGTCAACGATCTCGACATCGGCGAGTACCATGACCCCGATCAGCCGCCGCTCCAGTACTACGTCTACGCCCATGGTGCCCGTCAGGATGTCATCCGGTTCGCCAGCGGGACGGACCTTGCCGAGTGGGTAGGGCGCTTGGCACCGCTGAGGCTCGCGCACGAGGGCGCCGAGTACCGAGTGATGGCGGTGCTCGTCGAGCAGAGCGAGTTGCCCGACCCCTTGCCAGAGGGCCCGCGGTTCAGCCATCGGTTCGAAGGCGACCAGGAGGCGATCCATGTCCCGTCCGCGCGCGAACGGCATGGCATCGATGACCTCGGCGCCGCCCTGCTCCTCGACACGATGAAGGCCGATCGGGAAGAATAGCGACCGCCCCGACCAAGCCTCAAGACCCTGGGATGGGGGATGGTTGCTGAAGCAATGCGGCGAGCTCGATCAGGCTCGTCACCTGGAGATCGGCGTCCACCCCGGGACCGCCCTGTCCAACGAGGCAGGTCCTGATCCCCGCCCGACGGCCCGCCTCCACGTCCAGTGCTCGATCGCCAACCGCGAGGCAGTCGGCCTTGCGCAACGCGTGTCGCGCCACGATGGCGTTGAGACTCGCCGGATCGGGCTTGCGCGGCCAAGGGTCTTCGCGAGCGACCAGGTCGTGGAAGCGGTCTGCCAGCCCGTGTCTCCGAAGCAGCGCGAGCGCCCCGACCCGACTCCGGTGGGTAACGAGCAGATTCAGTCCCCCTCGCGCCTGGACGACAGCCAGCGCCTCTCGAGCCCCTGGAAAAGGCAGCATCCGCGCCTCTGGGATCCTCGCAGCCGCGGCCTGGTGTCGGGAACGCACAACCTCGAAGTCGAGCCCGTACCGCGCCGCCGTCACCCGCAGGGCGTGGTCGGTCGATGTGCGAAATAGTGCGCGAATCTCCGCAGGTTCGGCCTGTACGCCCCAATCCTCGAGCATGCCGAGGAAGACTTCGACGGTTGCAGGGTATGTATCGATGAGCGTCCCCCCGAGATCCCAGATGACGTGCCGAAGAACCGGGGGAGGCCCCATGAGCCGAGGATTTTACGCTCTCTCGTGGATCCCGGGAACCCGCGGGGGGTACCGCTTGTCCGCTCTTCCGTTGCGCGCCATGCTGGAGGGAAACTCCCGATGAGACTGGGCAAGGACGTCACCTCCACCGATCTCTACGCAGTGCTCGGGGTCCCCCGTTCGGCAACGCCGGACCAGATCCGGCGCGCCTACCGACTCCAGGCGATGGTAAGCCACCCCGATCTTCACGGGCGTGCGGCCGAGCAACGCATGGTCGAGCTCAACGTCGCCGCCTGTGTGCTCCTGGATCCGACACGACGCATGGCCTATGACCGAGCTCGCGAAGGCGGCCCCCCAGCGCCCAAGCCGCACAAGCCCGTCGAGCCGTTCTACCCCTGGCGAACCAGCCCGACCCGCGAGGCTCCAGCCTGGTCGTCTCCCCCTCCCCCTCGCCGTACCGCGGATCGCGAGACGCTTCGGATGGTAGAGGAGTGGAGAGGCGGGCCGAGTCGAAGCCTGGCCAACCTCGCCGAGTGGATCGCGGAATGGCCCCCGGGCATGCACCTTCTGGTCTGCTTCAGCGCAATCTGCATGGCGATGCTGTTGATCGTCTCTGCACGACCGAGCTCCCTTCCGGGGTTCCAGAAGGACCAACCCCTGGCCTGTGTCGCGGATCTGGCGGTGGACGGCTGAGCGAGCGGCGACCCTCTCCCTCTCTCCAGCCGACGCAGCCCGAACCGGTAGTCCGAGGTAGAACCAGGGGTGGTCTGTCAGACCCCACCCACCGTCACCCCTTGACCTCGAGTCGAGGGGTCGCTTGGCCACGGGGCCGTTTGGTGGGTGGGCGGGACAGGGGTCGAACCTGCGACATCCGGCTTGTAAGACGGCCGGCCGAGGTGGAATCCGTAGTCTTTGACGCTCAATCAGCGGGCCGAGCTGAACGGGTGACGCCCCCTGAAGACGGCTGCGATTCAAGTCCGGTTCCGTTGCGTGGTTCCGTCGGTTCCGATCTCGCGCGGTGCGCCGACGCAGCGCTAGCGGCCTGGCTTCGGACCCGAGCGACCCAGCTGGCGGCCTCGCTCGCAACCGCCGGGTGAGCCCCGCGCGCCCGTGGCCCGCACCCCTCACGGTCGGGCCCCGTGGCGCGGGACTGACCCGCGGGAAAGCAGAGCGAGACGATGGCAACGAAGACCACAGCACGGCAGACGATGCGCGCCAGCAAGCGCACGACCACCACGAAGGCGAAGCCGACGAACGGCAACGGCAAGCCGATGACCATGGCGAAAAGCGAGGGCGCGTTCGCGGCCCTGCGCTCCGAGGAGCAGCGACGAATGCGGCTCGGTAGCTTGGACGCGGCCGGCGTCCACCCGGACGAAGCCAGGTAGATGGTCGAGCGCGGTGAGCAGGCCGAGGCGGTGGCCGCTGGCGAGCGCGCAGCCCTCACGCTCACCGGAGCGGCCACCGGGTGCGACTGGGACGACTCGTACCGGCTGAACCCGCGAGCGACGCTCGGGGACCTCTTGCCGCAGATGTTCCACACCGACTCGACCACGGTCGACGGGCAAGGCCTGCTCGCCCCGGCGGTCGAGGCCTTGGGCGACGAGGCGCTGATTCTCGAAGCGGCGATCGAAAACCTCGAAGGCGCCGCCCCGATCGTCCGCCGCTACGCGGACCGCATGGGGAGCCGCGCTCACTTCGCTTTGGAGCTCAATCGCCGGATCGCGCGGGCGAACAAGACCGAGGTGCATCCGTGAGTCGCCAACCCGACGTCGCCAGGCATCGCTCGTGCGGCGGGGGGGGGCGTTCGGTCGAAACAGCCAACGTGAGGGGACCAGATGCCCACTGAACCTGGATTTCGCGCGGGGGGGGAAGCCAGTGCGCGGGGACGCGCGGGTTTTGAGCTGAATCGCCGCGCTTCACCCCGCGATTCAGCTCATCCATGAGGTGAAGAGGTTGGCGCTCCGACCTGCCGCCGGTCGACCGTCCGATCTTTGCCGCCGGTGACCTGAA
>JAFGBI010000304.1 GCA_016933275.1 Polyangiaceae bacterium
CGACGCCTTCAGGCCGGATGGGACGACGCTTTCCTGCTTCAGGTGCTCTTCGCAGAGGGTGTTGGATGATGCGATTGCCCTGGGGATTTAGCCGCGGACAGGAAAGCATGACCTCGCTCCGCGCCGAACCTCCTCGAGCTTCGCCCCGAGCTCGGCGCGGCTGTATGGCTTCTGGAGGAACGCGGAGCTGTCGTTGCGTCGGCAACCCGATCGGTGTTCTAGACCCTGGCCTGGTACGGCGAATCGAGGCCTCGGGAGGCCGACCAGCAACGAATGGACGAGTCGGATCCGCCGTTATCGACGGGGTCCTCGCCTGGGAAGCGGCGGTGGACGCCGCGGCACGCACCTCCGACTCGGGGGACCAGGGCTTCCTCGACGGCCTCACAGGTACACGTGAAGCTGCGAGTAGAACGTGAAGGGCTCGTCTTGCCGGGCAATCCCGTCGATCCGAGCGCTCATCTGGGGGAGGAAGTACCAATCGATCGAGAGCCAACCACCGTACCTCGGCTCGCCCGCCGCCGTCGGTGGAGGACCCCAGGACTGCGGCTGGTGGCCCGTGAGAAGGGTTTCTCCGGTGCCCAGGAAGTGAAGACCTTGCGTGAGCTCGAGATCGACCTGGACGAAGCCGACGTAGCCAACCCCGTCGAGCGAGGTGTGCGTGGCATCGACTTCAGCGATCAGGGTCATTCCCCGCCCGAACACGGCGCGCGCGAAGAGGCCGTGAGCGGCGCGCAGCCAGGGATCGTCGTTGGGTCTGCGCCAGTCGGCTCCCGCCGAAGCCGCCAGGCTGCTCCAGCCGAGCCCCAACCGTTCGTTCGCTCGCCACTCGACGAAGCCCGCGAAGCCCCGCTCACGGTATTGGTCCGGGTCAAGCTGGTAGTTGCCCAAGATGGCCATCAGCTCGCCGCGAAGCCGCGGCCCGTCGAAGGAGAGCGCCACCCCGTGCGCCTGGTCGGATTCGCGATCGGTGCGCGTCTGGTCGCGAACCCACGCCGTGTGCTCCGGTATCCGGAGTCCATACGGCAAGTTCAGGCGCCCGGCGCGGAGGAGCGTACGCCGTGACGGTGCGAATCCCACCCAGTGGTGACGGGAGAGGAGGTTCACGTAGTCGGCGTCGACCCCGGTGAGCTGGGCCGCTCGCGCATGCGGTGAGCTGACCGGGACTTCGGCAACGCCGATGCTGCCCCCCGCGCGATACGGGCCAGCCCGCACCGCAGCGTAGAGATCCGCCTGCATGGGAAACGACGCGAAGACGGGGTCGTCGCCGAGCTCCAAGAGCGAGAGGTGGCGATAGCTCCCTGAAACCTCGACGGCATGTGGGATCCTGACCCTACCCCAGAGCGGCTCGGTGGGACCCGTCGTGCGCGCCCTTCCATAGGGCATGGCCAGCCAGACATACGCCTGAGAGCGACCAAGCTCGGTGAGGAGCTCGCCCCCGGACGGGTCGACGTGACAGCCAGAGCAGCCCCCATGGCCGTGCTTCATCATCCACGGATACGCGCGCGCGTTCCCTGCCCACACCACCGTCCCCAGGAAGGCCAGCGTCGCCGCCAGGATCCTCACCCAGCCGCGGCATGGCAGGCCCAGAACCAGGACCCTCCGCCCCCTAACTGCGCCAGCGCCGTCCATCCTGCCCATACAATGCTGGGATGGAGCCGCTTTGTCACCTGGGGCGTGCCGCTTCGGGCCGCCCTCCTGGTCTGAGGAGGGCTTCCACCCTACTATTCGTCCGTGATCGGCCGAACCCCGGCGGGCGTGATCTCGAGCACCGCGCGCGCAGCGCCGTAGTACGCGGCGAGGCCCACGTCGATTCGCCACACTTTTCCGGAGCAAGCCGAGGTTATGCCCTTCTGCTGCACGGTGTGGCCCACGACCATCCGCGCGACGCCGAGCGCTGCGGTGACGCGAGCGACCTCCGGGCAGAAATCAGACGCGCCAGTACCAGCGGAGAAGCGCCGCGTCCATACCGGCGAGCCTTCCCCTGACAGAATCGCTGGCTCGCCGCCTGCGCCCACCATAAACTCGCGCGCCTCTCGATTGAGCCGGGTGATCCCATACTCGAGGTGCGCTTCGCCAAGCCCACCGTGAACGAACAAGGAATCCCCGACGACGAGCACGATCGGCTGCTCGGCGAGACGGAGCGCGACCTCTCCTCCCGGTAGGAACGCGCGGGCCCGACCGCGTACGTCGGCGGGAAACCGGTCGAGACGGGGATCCGACTCCCCGGCAGCCGATGCGTTCGCGTAGGCAGCGAGGCCGGCGGGGGAAACGTACCGGAAGTCACCCTGAACATTCATCACCTCGTGGTTGCCCGAGAGGCGATGGAGCGCGCCTCCCTTATGCCGCGCCGCGGCCGCGACCCGATCGAGCAGGGCGAGGACCTCCCGTTCCTCGTTGCCGCGGTCGAGCTGGTCACCGGTCTGAACGACCACGAGCGTGCCACCGACCCACTCCTCACTGGCATCGATGGCGCCGGCGAGCCGGAGCGCGTCACGCGTCGCCTCGAGATCGCCGTGGAGATCACCGATCGCAACGAGGCGGGCAGCCGGTGGGTACCGCCACCCGGAAGCACCACCCGCCTCCGCGAGTTCGTGGGGCGGGATGCTCCGCCCCGATGGCTCGAGACTGGCAGGAGACGTCCCGCCAGCCGCCACGGGCTCTGCAGCGCGGCTGCGACAGGCGACCGGCGGAAGACCGATGGCCATGGCCCCAACGACCCACAACCCGACCGCCCAGCACCCGACAGCCCAGCGCCCGATAGCCCAGCACCCGATAGCCCAGCGCCCGATAGCCCAGCGCCCGATAGCCCAGCGCCCGATAGCCCAGCGCCCGATAGCCCAGCGCCCGATAGCCCAGCGCCCATTGGCCCAACGTCCCGCGGTCAGATGCTCGATGGGGGCAAGCCCGCGAAGGGGAGACATCATGGGTCGGCCACCTGGATGAGGACCTCGACGGGGGGTCGATAGCCGCAGATCCCAAGCAAGGCGCGCCGCGCAGCCCGTCGGATCTCACCCGCCAGCAGCGGGTCCTTCAGTCCGATCTTCCGGTGCCTTTCCAGGGCGCGCACCACCTCACCTGCGATCACCCGTTGGTCGGCCGAATCAACCGCGGGGATCCCGAGGGCGAACACCGTGGGGCCGCAGCGCAAGCGGCGGCTTCCGTCCACCACGAGCGAGACGAACGCAATCCCGCTCCTCCCGAGCTCCTCGCGGCGTTCGAGCGTCGCAGCATCGAGTGCCTCGCCCCCAATGGCCACGTGGACCCTGCCGTGCGGGACCGTTCCGTCCGGTCGGATCCCGGTCCGATCGATCCGGAGCACAGCACCATTCTCCGTGACCGCGATGACCGGCACCCCACATTGCCGCGCGAGCTCGGCGTGCCAAACCAGGTGATGGAGGGTCCCGTGCACCGGGACGAAGCACCTCGGCCGCACGAGCTCGAGCATCCTCCGTTGCTCGGAACGCCCCGCGTGTCCGCTGGTGTGGACATCCGGATCGGACTGTCGGGTGTGAACCCGTGCCCCTAGGCGCAGCAGCGAGCAGAGGAGGTCGTGAACGGCGACTTCGTTGCCCGGAATCACCCGACTCGAGAAGACGACGGCGTCCCCCGGCTCGATCGCGAGGTGCTGGTGCATCCCGTGAGCGAGGCGCACCGCAGCCGAGGTGGGCTCCGCCTGGCTCCCGCCAGCGAGGATGAGCAACCGGTCGCGAGGCAGGTCACGGGCCTGCTCCGCCGCGATCTTGAGGTCGGCCGGCCAAGCCAGCCGCCCGACGGCGGTCGCAATATCGACCTGAGCGTTGAGGCTTCGCCCCAAGAGGCAGATCTTGCGCTGGGTCCGTTGCGCGATCTCCCCGAGCATACGCAGGCGCTGGACGTTGCTGGCGAACATGACGACGAACACGCGATGCTGAGCGCTCGCAACCAGCTCCTGGAGCCGACCACCGACGTTCCGTTCCGCCCCCGCGCGCACCGGTACGTCGATGTTGGTGCTGTCGCTCAGGAGCAACGCGACGCCCGAGTCGCCTAGCTCCCGTAGTCGCTCCACGTCGGTCGGCTCACCGTCGGGGGGGTCCTCGTCGAAGTTGAAATCCCCAGTGTGTAGAACGGTCCCCGCGGAGGTTTCGATCGCGAACGCCGTCGCCTCGACGATCGAGTGGGAGACGCGGATCGACTCGACACGAAAGGGCCCGATTTCGTGCACCTGACCCGCGAGGATGGGCTCCAGGTCCACGTCGTTGATGTCGACCGCATGCTCCTCGAGACGCCGACGAATGACCGCGAGCGCGTGCGGAGAGGCATAGATGGGCACGTCGAGATCGCGCAATAGAAACGGGACCCCGCCGACGTGATCCTCATGGCCGTGGGTGATGAAGACGCCAACCACGTCGTCGGCCCGGTCGAGCAACCACTGAAAGTCCGGATGAATGACGTCCACGCCGCGATCGTCGTGTGGAAACGCAGTGCCACAATCGACGACGAGGATCCCCTCGTCCTGCTCGATGGCCAGGCAGTTCATCCCGATCTCGCCAAGACCGCCCAGCGGAACCAAGCGGATCGAGGCGGAGTCTCCGGTCGCCGAAGTCACGAGGGGCCACTCATACCGCGAGGGGCCGCGGCCCGCACCGGCGATCACCAGGCTTCGGCCGCGCGGAAGGAAGCCACCGGCCCCCGTCCCGAATCGAAGACCCCCCGGGGGTCCCCCCGCCGTGCAGGTGCGGGCGGAATCGATTGGGGAACTCCTGGCGATCTGCCGTCGCCGGACAGACCTGAGGCCATCGGTGGACGAAGCGCAGCGGGGCGCCGGCTCTGAGCTTCTTGCGGACGCCCGATACCAGACCGCCCCCGACGGAACGTGGATCCCAGCCGAGACGGTCGAGAGCTCGCCGGCATGGAATTTGGTAGCGAGTCAGCGTCACGGCACCGCACTCGCTCCGGGCGCTCCGACCGATCCACGCACGCGCTCATAGTCCGCCGCCGCTCGCTCGATCATCGCGGCGTCGCGTGCTGCCTTCTCCGCCTCGGCGACGAGGGCAGCGGTAAACTGGGTGAGGCCCCAGATCCCGTTCTCCCGTCGTCGGAAGGAGTACCGGGTGCCGCGCACCGTCTGTAGGGTTGCCCGATCCCCCCCCACGGTCGTCTGAGCTATCGCTGACATGTCGCGGCGGAGCGCATCGAGCCACCCCCGGCGCCGCGCAAAGATGGCGAAGATGTCTGCGCCATCCGGCGCGTCGGCCTCCTCCACGTGAACGGCCAGCAGTACCGCACGTTCGGCTTCCGGGTACGAAGCGAGGATCCGCTCTTGTGACTGACGCCGATAATCACGGATAGTGAAGCAGGCGTGCTGCGCTGCCGTTTCCGTGTAGGGGAAGATGCCCTTGGGATGCCGCCGGTTCACGGACGCCACGATCCGATAGTACGCGCCCTCCGGCGAGCGGTCACTCGGGTAGGAGATCCACCCGTACCCGAACCTCCCGAGCGGGATCAGAACCAGTCCGGTCAAACCGAGCAGGATGGCGTTTCGTCGCCGCACGGAGCCCCAATATCATCAGGCGGGGGCAGGTGCACGTCGGCACGGCAGCGCAGCGGACCGCTCCGGAGATCAGCGCATGTACCGGAAGGTCTCGCTCGCGCGCTCCGTCTTCTGTCGTCCGTCGCGATCCGCCACCACCAACGTGCCCGCCTCGCTCACCGCGACCACGCGGTACGCCTGCCATTCGAAGCTCTGGGGCGGGGGCGAGGCCGGATCAGCGAGCTTGCCGTCGCTGGTCAAGTGGAGGCGATCCGCACCGTGATCGTCCCGGCCCTTGGCCAGAACGAACTCCCCGGGGATCGCCGTCTCGCCGAGCGAGAACCCGGCTCGAGGGAAGGGGAGGAGATCCGCGAGCGGGCGGTCGGAGGGAGTCCGAACATGCCCGAACCACCGAACCTTGCAGCCGTGCGGAAGAACGCCGACGACCTCTGCAGTCAGGTACTTCGGGCCCGAATCGACGAGGACCACTTCGCCGAGGACGGGTCGGTAGCCAGGCGGCGGCGCCGGTCTGCCCGCCTCGGCGAGCGCGTCACGAAAGGCATCGCGGCGCCGCGTCTCGACGAAGAACTGCCGGACCTGAAGCTGAAGCGCGCGGTCGAAGACTACTGCCTCGGCTCGCGGCAGCGAGTGCTCAACCCCCGCGTGGTCTTCTACACGCACTCGCTCGTGGTTGCCAGAAAGGACGCGGCAGGCCACCCAGAGGTCACCGAGCTTACAGCCACCGTAGCAGCCCGCAACGTCGCCTTCGGCCTGGTGACGGTCGAGGGGATAGATGCGCGCGCGTTCGATGGAGAAGGTGTTGCCGGTTGGAGACTCGACTCGCACCTCATCTTGACCGGAAACCTTGACCCGAGCTACGAGGTAGTTAGCGCGGATCGGTACCACGAGCACTCTCTGTCCCGTAGTCAATGTCTCGCCACGGTCGCTCGTACCGCACGGCCCCGGCGGCGCCATCGCCTCGGACATGGCGGCCGATGCGGACTCGGGCGGCGCATGCACGGTCGCGGACGCCGATGCTGCGGCAGCCGAACGCGGTGCCGTTGGGGCGATCCGGTGGGGACGATTCACGGGTGGTGACCGTCGAACCTCGTTCTCGCGACAACCCAGGGTCGAGAGGGCGAAGAGGAGCCACCCCACCGCACACATGTCGCGCCACCGTCCCACGCTGGTCATCATATCAGGCTTCGGCCGGTCGTGGTCCGCGGGACGGCCCGAGCCCGCTTTCGGTTGCGCGCGAGGCCACGCCGAGCGAAGACTCGGCGCGTGCTCGACGAGATGCGAGTCGCGGTGGTCGTCCCCGCCTTCAACGAAATGGAGCAGATCGAGGCCACCCTCGCGGGCATCCCCGATTGGGTGGACCAGATCTGGGTCGTGGACGACGGAAGCTGCGACGCAACCGTGATGCTGGCCACGCGCTCGGGGGATCCCCGCGTGAGGGTACACCGGCACGCCGTCAATCAGGGGGTGGGCCGCGCCATCGCGACGGGCTACCTCGCCGCCGTGACCGAGGGCGCCGAGGTGGTCGCGGTAATGGCCGGTGACAACCAGATGGACCCCACCGACCTCGCTCGGGTGGTCGAGCCCGTCCTCCGTGGAGAGGCGGACTATGTCAAGGGCAACCGCTTCGCCCATGCCGAGCGGCGTCGCATGCCCGCAGCGCGCCGCCTCGCTGGGTACGGACTCGCTCACGTCACCCGATTCGCGACCGGGCTTCGGATCGACGACCCGCAATGCGGCTACACGGCCATCGCGGCGTCGGCGGTAAGACGGCTCGACCTCGACGATCTCTGGCCGCGGTTCGGCTACCCGAACGACCTGCTCGCCCTGCTCGCCGCGGCCCGCCTCCGCGTCGTCGAGATCCCGGTGCGCCCAGTCTACGCCGACGAACGGAGCGGTGTGCGGCCGTGGCACGTCCTCGTCATCACTGGCCTGCTCGCCCGTCGGTTCGTCCAACGGGTGGCGCGTCGCGCCCATGGGCAGGGAGACCTCGCTGGCAGCACCGGCGAGATCAGGTGGCGACGAACGCCTGGGTCAGGTTGAATCGCGTGTACTGGGGGTCCAGCACGTTCTTGATCCGGGGAAGGGTGCGAGCCTCCGCGCTGGCGCCGAGGTCGATCTCACGTGGCGGATTGATGGCGCGGCCTTGGCCGTCCGTAACGAGGCGAACCCGCGGCAGGTGGAGCACCTGCGGGTTGGCGGACGGGCCCACCACGACCGCCCACTCGCCCGTCTCGAACTCCACCACGGTTCCGGCAGGAACGATCCCCACTGCGCGGACCAGAATCCGCACGAGCGAACGCTCCACGGTCGAGTCCGTGGCGAGCGCAGCGAGCGCATCGACGGGCCCGAGCGGCCGAATCGTCGCGTCGCGCGGCGCCAGGAACTCGAGCAGCCGGCGCACCAGCACCAGGATCTGCGCCTGCGGCAACGGGCTCTTGCCTCCGTAGAGCGGGGCAAGCAACTCTTGCCGCTCGAGGTAGTTTGCTTCGAAAGCCGCCACGGTGCGGAGCGCGTTGGTAACGTTGACTCCACCCGTACCGATCGTCACGGCGGCGGTCGCCGGGGGCACGGTCATCTCGTCCGCGTCAGCGAGGGCAATGAGGCGGTCACGACCCTCCGGACCCGCCACTCTCACGCGGCCCCCTTCGGCCATCAGCGCCGCCATCGCGAGCGCAGCGAGCTGCAGCCGGTCGGTGGTGAGCTGCCGCGCCAGCACGACGGCCAGGATCGCCGACTGCACTGCTCTCCCCGCGTCATCGCGATGGGCGTGCGCCATGGCGGTCATCCCCAGGACGGCCGGGTTGCCTGTGCCAACCAGCGTGACAAGCTTCTGCGAGAGTCGTTTCACCCGGCTGGGCAGCGCGTTCACACCGTGCGCGACCGCGTCGAAGTACTGGCGCATCACCATCAGCGCGACCGCGTAGAGACGCAAGATCTGTTCCGCGACGGGATCGTTCTCGTCGCCGCGCTGGGTGAGCGCTCGCTCCACCCGACGGATAGTGATGTTCGGGACGCGCGCTTCGATGAGCGATTTGCGACGGTTCGGATCGCGCAGCGCAGCCGCGAACGTCGCGGCGAATTCGAGCAGGTTCTCCTTGGTCAGCCCCGCGTCGAAGCTCACCTCCGAGACTCCCGCTCGGAACAGGAGCTTGCCGAGCTCGAGGGTGGCCTCGTAGATCTTGCGCGACGCGCGAAGGAGCTGACCGCAAACGAAGACGGTGTCCTCGATGAACGTAATGGTGACCGGAGTGCCGATCTCGTTGGCGAAGGTGACGAGGATACCAGCCGACTGCTCGGCGGAGCTTGCCATCGCGTCGTTGTCGATGGCATGAACGAGTGAGTTCTTGGCGACGCGAAAGACCGCGAGCGCCGCCTCCGCGCTGCGGCTGCGGATCTCCTCGAGGATCGGATTGCCGGTCGTCTCCGCGACGCAGAAGGCGAGAAAGCCGGTCGTGTGCTGCCTGTCGTCCATCGCTTCACCGTCGCCCGGCGCCGGGCTGAGCCTTCTCGGCAGCGCGTTCCTGGATCTTGATCATGGCCTTGTTCGCGGCCGTCCGAACGCGCTCGCTGCTCTTCCACCGAGCCGTGGCGGCCGCAGCCAACGCTTGCCAAGCTTCGGGGCTGGTCCCGATGCCACCGAGGAGCTCCGCGGCGAGAGCCCGGGTCCGTTCGTGCGCCTCGGAGGAGACCACCCGTGAGCCTTGGAGCAGCTCGAGACACACGGCCTCCGCCCGACTCGGCGCGAGCGCGACCACGGTATGGAGCGCCTCCTCGCGCTCCTCGAAGGAGAGCCGGTCGAACTCCGGACCACGGATCCGAAGGACGAGGAACGGGCCGGCGACCCGGATTCCGTAGTTACGCATGGCGCGCAGCGCTGCAATCCGGACTCCACCCTCCTTGTCCTCGAGGAGCGCGCGAAGCTCCAGGCGCAGGCGCTCGCTCGAAGCTCCCTCGACGTGACCGAGCGCCTCGATCCTGACCACGGGGTGGGGGCTGCGAGCAGCCATCGAGATCGCGTCCCGCGCCTCCTTCGTGGCGAGCGCTGCCAGCACGCGCACCAGCGCGAGCCCCAACTCGACGTCCGCCTTCGCGAACTGCTGCCCTAGCTCGAGCTCGTACCCCCGAGCCGCACGCGACAGGTAGGCCATCAGAAGATCCTTCAACGCTTCATCCCGCACCAGGACGAGCACCGTCAGGGCCGCGGACACGTGTGTGTTGTCGACGTGCTGCAGGACTGTCTTCAGGCCATCGAGGAAGACAGCCTGGTTGGCGCCCTCCGCCACCGCCCCTTCGAGCAGGTATTCCATCGTCTTCTTCGAAACGATCGCCCCGGTCAAGGCCGCTCGCACCTCCGCCACCTCGGCGGACGCCAACGTCGGATCATCGACGCCCATGGCGATGGCGCCAATCATCTCGATGGCGCGCGCGGGTGCGACCTGGGCGAGCCCGTCGATCGCGGAACGCAGCGGGCCGACCACGCCCTTCTCGTTCCCGCGACGCCGCGCGTCGCGGAAGCCCTGGGCTGCCGCGATGGCGAAACGCGCCCCGACGAGATCCAGATCGGGCTGCAGTCGGGCCCCAAGCACCTGTAGCGTCGCGGGATCCGTCATGAGCGCCTGCTGGATAGCCACGGGGTCGTCCAGCCGGACGTCGCCCATCTTGGCGTGCGCGGCCTTCGCGCGCGACTCGGCATCGGCACGCTCCGGCGTGGTCATCAGCGCCACCATCCGCCGCCGCGAAACCTCGGCTGGCGCGCTGCTCCGCTCGCCCTGCGCACGCTCCCAGGATTCCTCGAGCTGTTCGCTGGTGTCGTAGTGGGCAAGCTGGATCACGCGATCCACGTTGCGCTCGAAGGCGATGCGCTCCTCCTGGCTCCCCTCGGCGAAGGTGTCGATGGCTTGGTGCAGGACGTGGGCGAAGCTCGCGTCCCAGATGAGCGTGACGAAGTCGTCCTCCGGTGCCATCTCGCGGGCTCGGTCGAGGGTGATGATGCGCAGGAATTCGAGGAACTCGTCCTCGGTGAGTCCGGGATCCAACCCGAGGAGGCGAATCCCGTCGGAGAAGAGCTGGTACGGGACCCGATCGAAGGGGGGCTTCGGCTCCCACAGCGTGTGTTCACCGGCGACGAAGGAGTAGGGCGTGAGGTTCCAGGCCAGCGCGTCCTCCCGCTGCATCAGGGCAGAGGCGGTCTGACTGAAGACGCGCTCGAAACGCTTCTTGGTCTCCGGGTGGTCCCTTCCGTACTGCATCTGCGCGATGAGGGCGCGATCGACCGCTACGAAGAGGTCGGTGAGGAGCTGGATGTCCTCCTCCGAGATCGACGCGCTCGCGATGGCGTCGCCCCGCGCGAGGATGGCCACGGCCTCGGCGTCGGTGAGCGATTCGCCCCCGGCCGGCGGGCGGCCGCTCGTGCGACCGGTGCTCCCGGTCCGCGAACGCATGGTGGTCACCGCGGAGGACCCGGGCCCGGACACGAGGCTCGTCGAGCTCGCCGGGACGTCGGGCGCCGCCAAGGTCGCCGCCGTCCGCATCGAAGGCGTGGACTGGCTGCCTGGTCCGGCGCCGATGACCGTCCCCACCCCAGGGATGGCCACCCCCTGTACGACGGACCGCAGCGCCGCCCGCATCTCGTGCGCATTCTCGAATCGCCGGGTCTGCTCGAACGCCAGAGACTTGTCCACGAACTCCACCAAAGCCTGGGGAGCCTGGACGACGCGCGCGAACGACGGCGCCGGCCGCGTAGCAGCGCGAATGAGCATCTCGTTGGCGGTGCTCGCCTGGTGCACCGACCGCCCCGACAGCAGAGAGAACACGATGGCACCCACAGCCCAGAGGTCCGTGCGTGCGTCCACGGTATCCCAACGTCCGAGCGCCTGCTCCGGAGCCATGAAGGCGGGCGTCCCCAACAGCATGCCCGTTGCCGTCTTCTTCGTCTCCGCGCCGTCGCGCAGGCGGGCGATGCCGAAATCGAGCACCTTCAGAACGCCCTCGTCGGTGAGGAAGAGGTTGTCCGGTTTGAGATCTCGGTGGACGATGCCAACGTCGTGGGCTACCTCCAACACGGCGAGGAGCTGGTCAACGATGTTGACCACGTGGGGCAACCCGAGCCTGCCGCTGTTGCGCTCCGCATAGGTCTCCACGCTCGCCCCCTTGAGGAGCTCCATGACGAGGTACGGCTCGCCCTTCTCGGTGACATCGTCATCGAGCACCTTGACCGAGCCCACGTGCTCGACCTTGTTGGCGATGTACGCCTCGCGAAGGAAGCGAGAGCGAAGCTCGGGGTGCCCGGCGAAGTCGCTGTGCAGCATCTTGATCGCGGCGATCGCTCCGTTCCGATGGCGCGCGGCATACACCGCTGCCATCCCGCCAACGCCGATCAACGTCTCGAGTGTCCATTTCCCCGCGAGCACCTGCCCCACGCGGGACTCACACTCCTGCATCAGTGTGTCGTCGTCCATCGCCTCGGCCTGGATCCCGGCGGAAGTCGCTCCCAAGACTAGGGTTGTTCACGCCCCAGGGCAACCGACGCAACACGACGGCCGCACCGCAGGGATCCGTGGTGGGTTCACGCGGCAGCGTCGCTCACCCGGCTCGCCGCGAGCCGCGCGAAGCCCGCGCAGCGTCGAAGACCAACCAACCTGGACAGACGGGACGCCTCAACCGCCGGGGTTGGCACCTCCGGCGCCCTCTTCATCGGAGAAGCCAAGCTCTACCAAGAGTTCGTGAGCCTGGTCTTCCTCCATGCACAGAACCTGTCCGTTCACTTCCCACCAGGCGTCCTCGATGCACACATTCACCCCGGTGAAGCAGTTCGTGACGCCACCCTGTTCGATGTAGATGCGGCACTCGTGGCGGTCGCCGGTGGAGCAGTCGTCGGGAGGGGCGGTCAGCGGCTCCAGCCCCCCGTCCCCGCCGGCACCTCCCGCCCCGCCCTCGCCTCGCCCATCCTGCTGGTCGATCGCTGCGGCGTGATCGGCTCCGCAACCCATGCCAGCGAGCAACCAGAGCGAGAACAGCACGGCGAAGGAGACGCGCATCGGCGTTCAGCGTAGCACGGCCACGATGTGAGCTCCACTCGGGGGCCGAACTCGTCCTCGCTCGATCGAGGTGGCAACCGGCACCCAGCGACAGCCCCGAAGGCCTGTCCCGCTCGGGTGCCGGACTCCGCTCGGCGTGCTCCTGGCGCACCGATCAGGCTGCCAACAGCAACGGCGCCGCCGGAAACGTACCCATGCCCAGCGAGGGCACGTTTCCAAACGGCGCATCGGGCGAGATCTGCTGCCGGTTCGGTGCTCTAGGTTGTTGATTTGACGCAGCAATCAACCTGATTGCTGCTCTAGCGCGGGACAGGCCCAGAACCCAAGCACGGCGGCGGATCGTGCCCGAGCTAGGTCTCATTGTGGCGGGGGAGGCGAGCCCTCCCCCGCCTCGGCCACGACCCGCGGCCTCCCCCTCCTCACCGCTTGATGAGCGGCGGGCGCCTGCGGCGCCGATCTACCGCTCCGCCGAAGATCCGCGCGTGACGCGCGGATCTTCAGACCCGGTAGATCAGCGGCGACGGCGGCGGCGACGGCACCCAGCGGCGGCGGCGATCCCCGCCAACGCGACGAGCGCTAGCGGTTCTCCTCGCCTTGTGGGTGCAGCGGAGCAGAACCCACCACCAAGCACCACGGTATCCGATGATGCCCGACGGCCGCCGGTGCCCGATCCGCCCGTAGCCGTGGCCTCGCCGCCCGTGGCCTCGCCGCCCGTGGCCTCGCCGCCCGTGGCCTCGCCGCCCGTGGCCTCGCCGCCCGTGGCCTCGC
>JAFGBI010000305.1 GCA_016933275.1 Polyangiaceae bacterium
CCCAAACACGATGGACCTCCTGCTCCGGGCGCACGCCCCCGGGAAATTCGCGGCGGCCGCGGGAGCGCTATGAACTCTGGTGCACGGGTCGCCGTCGCTCGGGTCGACGCTCGCGCAGGGATCGGCGCCCCCTTGGCCAGCTCGTGCCTCGCCCGCGCGCGTGCGGGTCGAATGCGCCTTCATGACGACGAATCGATACCTGTCCGAGGTGCTCGAGGACTCGATGGAGTCCCTCCTCGCCTTCGTCGACCGGATCGCCTACGTGAGCCTCATTCCGCAGGGCTAGGTCGCGGAAGGCTCCCTCGCGGGAGTGCTCCGCGCCGAGCTCGCCGGACCGCGGCGCGAGGTCGGCGCCGTGCTCACCATCCAGGACCTCGGTCCGTTGCAGGACCTCACCGACTCCGTGCCGATCGCGTCGGAGTTCTGCGAGCAGCCCGCGAGGTTCTTTCGACACCTCTCCGCCGAGACGGCCGCCGCGGTGCGGGCCGACCCCGAGCATGTTCCCTCTCGCTACCTCTCGACCCGCACTCAGGTGCGGGCCGGTGCCGCCCTGCGCGCGATCGCGGTCTACGACAAGATCGTGCACGATCCGCGGCGACCACTCGCGGTGCTGCCACTCGAGGCGGAGCGCGCTCGCTACAAGGTCCTCTGTTGGGACGAGCGCGCCCTCCAGCGCCGCTTCGAGCGCTGGTTCCCCGAGCTCGGTCCCGAGCGTCCTGCCCTCGCCCGCGAAGCCCCACCGCCCGACGCGCCCGTCCCCGACGCGTCCATCCCCGACCCGCCGACCCCCGCGACCGCGGCCGACGCCGCGCCGCCCCATGCGCTGCTCGAGGAACTCGAGGTGATGCTGCTCACGGTCGCCGAGCTTGTCACCTTTCTCGACGGGACGCCGATGCAATGGCGCCTCGACGCCATCGAGATCCTGGAACGGCTCCTGCTCGAGGCCGGCATTGCCCCCCCGGGGAGTACGCCCGCGCGCTGCCGTGGTTGGGCGAAGCAGCACGGCGCGCGCTCGCGGGGGTGCGAGCCGCGGCGCGGCAGGGTCGGGCCCGCCCGTCGGGCCGAGGTCGCTCCGATCTCCTCCCCGCCCTGCCTCCGGCTGCGCTGGACCGGTTACTATCTAGAGCGTTGTTCGCCCTTCGAGCGTAGCCCCTTTCGACCACCACCGAGGTTCCGATGCGTTCTGTTTCGCTGAAGACAGCATTGCTCTCTGGGCTTCTCGCCTTCGCTGGTTGCGGAGAAGGAGTCGATGGTCCCGTGGTCTCGGGTTGGGGGCAGACGGGCGGCTCCGAGCCCGGCGGCGCTGGGGGCTCCGGGCTGACGGCCTCGGGCGGCGCGCAGTCGGGTACGGGCGGAACGACCGGATCCGGAGGCCTGGCGGGCACCGGTGGCATCAGCAACACCGGCGGATTGCCGCCGACCGGGGGTTCCCTGGCTACCGGTGGAAGCCAGAGCTCGGGCGGTTCCCCGTCCGGCGGCCTTCCGACGGGGGGGACCGGCGGCGGGGGCGGCAGCAGCGGGGGCCATTCCCCGACCGGCGGGGTCGGCCCCACCGGCGGTGTTGCGCCAACTGGCGGTGTTCCCGGCACCGGTGGGTTCCTCTGGCCCCCCACGGGCGGCGTCCCCACGACCGGCGGCGTTCCAACCACTGGCGGTGTTTCGACGACCGGCGGGGTCGGCCCCACCGGCGGCGTGTCGGCCACCGGTGGCGGCGGCACGGTCGAGCTCGACTGCAACGCTGAAATGCCGACCTCCGGCGCCCAGCAGCACTCCGGGAATGGTCAGGGCGGCTCGGGCAACCTTGCCTGGCAGATCTGGTCGAACGTGGGCTCGGGAAACATGACCACCTATGGTGTTCCGGCGTTCAGCGCATCCTGGAACAACTCGGGGGACTACCTGGGCCGGATTGGCTACGAATGGGGGGGCTGGGGGACCACCCCGAAGCCCTACGAGGAATACGGAACGATCATCGCTCAATACACCTTCAAAAAGACGGGAAGCGGCGGCGGATACTCGTATTTCGGGATCTACGGGTGGTCGACCGACCCCTGTGTCGAGTGGTACATCGTCGATGACTCGTACAACGGCATGCCGGTCAATCCGGGAAGTACCACCAACAAGGGCGAGGTCCAGATCGACGAGGGCACGTACATCATGTACACGCGATCCACCACCGGAACCGGCGGTTCGAGATGTAGCGGCGTGTCGCAATGGATGCAGTATTACAGTATCCGAAAGACGGCTCGTCAGTGCGGTCAGATATCCATTACCGAACACTTCGACGCGTGGAAGAGCCTGGGCATGCCGCTGGGCAGCTTGCTGGAGGCCAAGATCCTGGTGGAGACAGGGGGTGGCACCGGGAGCGTTGACTTTCCGATCGCCAACGTGACCGCGACGAACCCATGAGCCTACCTGCTCCTCGATGGCAGTCTCGACGCGGCGCTCGAGCGACCGTGAGTCGGGGCTAGCCGGAGGAGGTGGCTGGGACAATGGACTGGGCGCCATTCGGTTGAAGGGGGCCGCGGCGGCAGCCCGCCTGGTTCGGCGGGATCGCGCCGCGGCGCCGCCATCGCGGCTCTTCCGAGGCGGCCCTCCCCGTGGCCGCCGCACCGGAGTCGTCGTCACCTGGTCGGGCGAGCTCGCGGCGCCTACGCGGGCTCGATCTGCTCGCCGAGGATCGGCCAACGCAGCGGATCGCGCGGCGAGCCCGCAGCGTCGCAACTGCGATCTCCATAGATGGCGGCCAGTTCCTGCAGGGTGCCGTCGGGAAGCAATCCGTCAGCGCTCAGCCCCTCGTCGTCGAGGCCGTAGTCGTGCTGGAAGGCACGCGCGGCTCGCTCGAACTCGACATCGTTCGTGTTCGGGTACCCCAGATTGCGCAGCTTCACCGCCTGCTGTTCGCGATCGGCGCCCGCGTCGAGGTTGAAATCGGCTGTCAGCTCGTAGGGGTGAACGCCGGAGGCGTCGGCCGCTCCCCATTGCACCCTCAGCTGGTTCGGCGGCTGCGGGACATCGAAATCGACCCAACCTTCGCCGTCGCTCATTTCGACCTGCGACCAGCCGGTGCCCGAAACGCGACACCAAGTGTTGGGCATCTGGCGGCGCAGGGCGTCGTGCAGCCTCAGGCGGATCGACCACAGCTGCGCGCCGTCCTTCGAGAAGTCGTAGGTGGTCTGGGCTCGCCTACGCCACTCCCAGTACTCCGGCTCCCCGTCGGTGGCATAGGGACCCGGACAAGGCGGCAGCACGGGACCATCGAAAAGGAAGATCTCCACGCGGCGGTTGCGCTCCTCCTCCGTATTCGGCGGGGTCTGCAAATCCAGGAAGAACCACCCTGCTCCATGCGTCTCCGTGGCCACCGACGGTGGAAGGGACGTGTCGTCGTGGTTCATGTAGTCACGGATGAGGGCTCGCCGCGTATTCGGACCCACGACGCCGTCCACCTCGAGTCCCCCATCGGCGCGCTGAAAATCCTGTACGGCCGTGGCGATCGCCACGCCGTCGCGGAGGAACCGGTCCTCCTCCGATGAACCAACGGGGAGCGAGCGCAGCATGTGACGATCCTCGGGCGCGTCCCAGTGCTTCTGCGACCAGGAGTCGAACTCGTACCATTTGTACCAGGACTCGACGTCGTCCTTGAGGAAGGCCGCCACCGCCTCCGCCCGCTCGCGGGAGAGCCTTGCCTGGTACTCCTCGCCGTTGGGCGGCGTGAATTTGGTGTCCGTGTGCCCCACCACCAGCAACGTGGCGTTCGGGTAGCCTGCGGTGAGCTCCTTCACTCGCACCAAGCCCGCCATGGCATTGGGCAATAGGAAGCACTTCCCCAAGTCGAAGTACATGCCGATCAGGCGGACGCAGGCGACGCGCGGGACGACGGCGATGGTCTTCGGCTCCTCACAGGTCACCGCGACGCGTTCCATCGCTTCCCGGAGCGGTTGCACCTCGAGATCTGGGACGTCGGGCAACATTCCTTCTCGGATCTGCTGCCAGCGTGCGTGGAGGATGTCTCGGAGCTGCGAGACATCCCCGAACGACACGGAGGCGAAGCTCCCCGGCAGCTCCTCCCATCGAGCCTTCCCGCTGCCGTCGGTGGTCTGCGTGAGCTCACTCTCCCCCTGACGGAGGACCACCTCGACCCCATCGATCGGTTCGCCGATCTCATCGACCACCAGCACCTCGAACCAACTCGTCCGCTCCTCCGGCGGCGCCGGCGCCGGTGGGGGAGGAGGCAACGCTGGGACCCCCGGAACGACGGACAGTGACGCCCGGGTCTGCGTGACTTTGGCGAACACCAGCGTGCCCGCCGCGACTGCGTGCTTCAGTCGTTGGATGACGCGGTGGACGGCGAAGCGGTCCTCCGGTCCTCCGGTGAGGGACACAGGGCCCGCCCCCAGCTCTCGATCGAGCAGCAGCACGGCCACCAGCACCTCGGGGTCGAGGCTCTCGACCTCCCACTCGCAGGTTCGCCAGAGTTGCTCGGTCGTGGCGCTATCGGCCACAGTGGAGCCGATGGGGAGTCCTGAGGCCAGGCAGAGCTCATGCTCACCGTAGGGCGTGTGGATGCGCCAGCCCCGGGTCATTGCGCTCCTTAGCGTAGCCAGCCGTCCGGGCGTAGTCTAGGTTCCGCTCTCGATCGGCGGCTCGCTCTGCGAGCCGCGGGTTTGGGGGCCGGGAGCGGGCTCGCCTGGCAAGCAATGGTGCCAGTGGTTGTCAGGGCTGGGAGCGGGGTGGGCGTCCGGTGTTGGGCAGCTGCACAGCGCCGCGGATGGCCTGCGGAGCGCGCGCGCTCATTGCGGTTCGGCGCGGCGGTGCCGGTCGGCGCCCCACGACCGCGACCGACTACTGCACCGTCACGGTCGCCCTGGTAAACTCGATGCTTCCGCTCCCCTGGTACTCGCCATCGACGAAGAGCGAAACCTGTCCCAGGAGCCCCAAGGGCATCTCCAGTTCGGCCCATTGGGCGAAATGTTCGGAGATGGAGGTGTGTCCGCACCGACGCCCCTCCGTCCGGACGCTGTAGTACTCCTGGCGAGGGGGGACGCTCTGTCCCACGGTCTTTCGATATACGGAGTAGGTGCCCCCATCAACGGAGATGGTGCCGAGGCTCGCACCGGACACGGGGGCGGTGCCGTCGTGGTCGTTGACCCAATCCTCGATGACATAGAAACTCAACCGCGGATCAGTCGTGTACCCATAGACTCCTAGGAATACCAGACCAGTGGCGGAACCGGTGACGGCGAAGTCCGCCGAGAAGGTCCCGATCTGGTCGGGAGTTTGGGTGGCGTCGTAGCTCAGGCCGACCTGGCCCAGTACCGAATGGGTGCCGCTCCAGTCGCACTTGAACGTGGCGTCGTCGCCGAAGACGGTCATGCATGCGGACCCACTCTCGGACGACCAGAACTGGTAGTGGTAGCCGTTGGCGAGATCGTCGTCGCCCATCACGCAGAACTCCATGCCACCGGAGCGAGGCGTCCCAGGGTCGTCGCAGGCCATGGCACCGCCGGTTTCGGCACCGGCGGCTTCGGCACCGCCGGTGATCACACCACCGGTCGCCGTGCCGCCGCTGCCGCCCGTCGGAGCGCCGCCACTGCCGCCCGTCGAAGCACCACCGCTGCCGCCGGTGCTGGCACCACCGGTTGCCAGGCCGCTGCCGCCGCCGGTCCTCGTGCCACCCGCTGGGGCGCCGCCGCTGCCACCGGTGCTGGCACCACCGGTTGCCAGGCCACCGACGCCGCCCGCCGGCGCGCCGCCGGCACCACCGATCGGTGTGCCGCCGCCGGTCGCCGCGCCACCCGCGGGATTGCCGCCGCCGCCGGTTGGATTGCCACCGCCGGTGGCATTGCTGCCGCCGGTTTCCCCGCCGCCCCCTGCCGCGCGATCCGTTGCCCCGCCGTCGCCGCCCAGCCCGACCGCGCCCGCGCCGCCCGAGCGCGCACCACCCGAGGCGTCCGCGCCACCCACTGGGGGCGCGCCCCCGTTCTCGACCGAGCTGCCCGTGGCCTCACCTCCGGGGTCGTGCTTGGTCGAGCCGCACGCTCCGAGGAAGAGGAGCAGGGCCCCGCAGGTCGGGAAGCCGCGCGAGCACTCGCGTCGCTGCAGAGGGAGCCCTTGGCGGAGGTCACTCGATACGCGCATTGGCTTCTTCCCGAAGGTGGAGGACCGTCGTCATCGGCACGTCCTGCCGCCCGTCCCGAAGCCGGCGCTCGCAATTCGAGCACGGGATGGGCGCCTCGGCAAGGCGAACGCGGACCGCGATCCCATAGTACCAGGTCGGCAGAGACGACCGGCCTTCGAACTCCCGCGATCCTCTCGCGCCGGCATCGCTCCAGAGCTCGCGGGACATCGCCGCGTTGGCCTGCCGTGATCGCCTTTTTTCTCCGTTCCCCCAAGCCCGACGGACAACCCGTCATCTCTCCGCGCTTGCGCCTACCCACCAATGTCCACGGCGGGCCGCGAGACGCCGCACTCCGCCGGCTCACGGGCTCGGCGGAGCGACGTCCGCGAGCGCGTAGGACTCGGTGGCCGCTCGCATCATCGCTTCGAGGATGGAGGGGTGGAGCGAGGAGTAGGAGCTCCGATCGAACAGCCCGAAGGCATCGCCGCCGGTTCCTTCACCGCCATTGTCCCAGTAGATGGGGAGGATCCCGCGGTCGACCGCCGCCTTCGTCACGTACTCCATGAAGTAGCGCCGATAGTCGTCATAGCCGTCCTGTTGGACGGCGCCGTACTCGCCGATGACGACGGGCAGCCCACGGTCACCGAAGCTGCTCTTCAGCTTGTCGAACTGGCTTGCGACGTAGTCCTCCTGGCCCCAGGAGTCGCTGCCGGGGGACGCCGCTCCCCAGGTGTGGGTGTTCCCGGCCCCTGCGTAGTCCCAGGGATCGTAGTAATGCACGCTCAGGATGAGCCGGCTCGGGGTCGGATCGACCGGAGCCTGGAACCCCGCCACGGTGTAGTCGATGTTGGTGTTGTACCCCGGGACGACGAGGTGCCGCTCGGGGTTGTTCCCGCCGCCCGCGCGCACCGTGTCGACGAACGCCTGGTTCAGGTCGTTGATGATGTCGTAATAGGCTGGTTCCGGGGCGTCGTAGCCGTCGTGGATCTCGTTCATGCTCTCGAAGAGCAGCCGCGAGTCGAACCCCGCGAAGTGGCTCGCGAGCTGGCGCCAGACGGCGACGAACTGCACTCGGACCGCGGTGTTGTTCGCGTTCGTCACCGCGCCCGAGGCGTCGTTCAGCGTGATCCACTCGACGCCGTCGTAGGCGTCCGCCCCATCGTGGTGTAGGTTTATGATGACGTCGAGGCTGCTGTCGAGCGCGACCTCCACGACCTCGGTGACTCGATCGAGGAACTCGGCGTCGATGAGGTAGTCGGGACCGGCCCCCAGATGCAGCGACCAGGTCACCGGGATCCGCACCACGTCGAAGCCGGCCTCGGCGACGGTCTCGAACAACTCCCGGGTCACGGTCGGGTTGCCCCAAGTGGTCTCTCCCTCGGGTGCGTCGAGGCTGTTGCCGAGGTTCCAGCCGAGCGTCCACCCGGCGACGAGGTCCGCCGAGGTCTCGGCGGCGACGACGCCCCCGGTGCCTCCTTCGGGGGTTCCCGTCGAGCCCCCGTCACCGCCCGTGGTCGGGTTGCCGCCGGTGCCGTCGCCGCCCGTGGTCGGACTGCCGCCGGAGCTGTCGCCGCCCGTGGTCGGGTTGCCGCCGGAGCTGTCGCCGCCCGTGGTCGGACTGCCGCCGGTCGAGGCGCCGCCTGCGCCATCGCCGCCCACGGCCGGATTGCCGCCGGTCGGATTGCCGCCGGTCGAGGCGCCGCCCGTGTTCGGGGTCCCGCCCTGGAGCGCACCGCCGGTCGGCGAGCCGCCCAGTGCCGCCCCACCGCTCGCGCTGCCGCCGCCCGCTGGGCTTCCGCCGGTCGCGGCGGGCGTCGCTCCGAAGGCGGCAGCGCCGCTGCTCGCGGGCGCGCCACCGGAGCCCGCGGCCGCGCCCGAGGCGGGGTCGTCGGTCTTCGAACTGCACCCGCTCGAAACCATTGCCAGCAGGTGCGCGCAGAGGACGACGGGACGGAGCAGGAGACGCGACATGGTGGCTCACTCGGAAGGAAGGTGGGTGCGGGAGCCACCGCCCCCGAGCGGGGATCCCGGCCGGTTCGCGCGGCAGAGCGGGGCCGTTTGGCTCCGTAATGCGCGAGCGACCGGAACCGATCACCGAAGGCGCCTTTTCCGGCTCCGTCGGGGCGGCGCGGTTTCCGGGTTGGGGTAGGGACAGCTAGCGCTCCCGTGCGCGGGTGGGTCGCGCGAGTCTGCGCGCTCGCTCTTGGCACCCAGGCGATGTCAATCCGCGCCCCGCACGAGCTCGAGCGATCTGGTGACGACTTCCTCGACGCTCGGCAGCACATGGCGGGCGGCAGGGCCGAGCGGGATGGGGCAGTCGGCGCCCGTCACTCGCACGAAGCGCACCCCGTCGGCGGCGAGACCCCGCTCGACCACCACGGTCGCCACTGCCTCGGAGACGCCCCCCGTTCGCCTTCCGGGGTCGACGAAGAGCAGGCGGCCCGTCGCTCGCGCGTGCACGACGAGGTCCGTCTCTGGTAACGGGGCGAGCCAGCGCAGGTCCAGGATGCGCGCGTCGATCCCGTGTTCGGCGCCGAGCGTTTCGGCGGCAGCGAGCGCCGTGCGCACCCCGGGGCCGTAGCTCGCGAGCGTGAGATCGCCGTGGGCGCAGTGGTACACGCGCGCCGCGCCGGGGATCGCGATGTCGGCGGAGGGTGGGGCGAGCCAGCGCCCGTCGCCTGGCGTCGCGAGATCCCGCTCGTGATAGAGCGCGGTCGGTTCGACGACGACGACGACTCGGTGCGACCGCCGCGCGAGCTCGAACGCTGCGCGGTAGAGCTCGACGGCGTCGTCGCCGCGGGCGGGGACCGCCAGCAGGAGCCCGGCCACGTCCCTGAGATCACCGAGCGAAGCGTCGTTGTGGAAGTGCCCCCCGGTCCCGCGCGGATCGGCGAAGCCCGCCACCCGGAGGACCATCGGGTTCTGGTAGGCGCCCTGGGAGAAGAACGGGAGCGTCGCCGCCTCTCCCCGGAGCTGGTCCGACGCGTGATGGAGGAAGGCGAGGTATTGGATCTCGGGGACGGGGATCAACCCGAGCGTGGCCGCGCCCAGGGCGAGCCCCAGGATCGTTTGCTCGTCGAGGAGCGTGTCGAACACCCGCGTGCGCCCGAAGCTCGCCGCGAGTCCGCGGGTGACCCCGTGCACGCCCCCCTTCCTGCCCACGTCCTCGCCGAAGACGATGACCCGCGGATCCTCGGCGAGCGCCTCCGTGAGCGCGGCGCGGATCCCGTGGGCCAGGGTGAGCGCTTCCCCGTTCGCGGTCGGTGGGCACGTGGTCGACCGTTCCGGCGCCGGGGCTCCGGTCGGGACGCTGGGTCGCTCCACGGGGGCGCGTTCGGCTGACGCCGAGAGCTCGCCGATGGGCGTTGCGAGGGGTCTTTGGATCTCCTCCCGCGAACCGAGCGGAGGCTGGGAACACCAAGCGATCTTGGTGCGGTCGACGCGCTCTCGCGCCCGGGCCGCGATGCGACCGAGCTCCGCCGCGGAGACCAGGCCCGCGCGGGCGAACTGAGCGGCGGCCGTGGTCAGTGGATCTCGCTCTTCGGCGCGGGCGAGCTCCGCCGGCTTCCGATAGACGGTGTCCATGTCGGCTCCCGCGTGAGGGAGGAGGCGCTCGCACCGGAGGTGAAGGATGACGGGTCGGCGAGCGACTCGGCAGAAGGCGACGGCGCGCGCCGCGGCGCCGTAGGTGGCGAGGAGATCCCAGCCCTCGGCCGCGACGTACTGCACGTTGGGCAGCGCCCGCAGCCGCGCCTCGACCCACCCCGGCGGCGAACGGACGCTGAGCCCGAGCCCGTTGTCCTCGCAGACGAGCAGGAGCGGCAGCACCACGCCGCGCTGCACGGCCCAGCCCGCGGCGTTGGCAGCGCCGAGGAAGGTGCTGTGGTTTACTCCGGCGTCGCCGAAGGACGCCACCGCGATCGCGTCGGGGGGGGTGTCGCCATCGAGTCC
Source organism: Polyangiaceae bacterium (assembly GCA_016933275.1). Taxonomy (GTDB): domain Bacteria; phylum Myxococcota_A; class Polyangia; order Polyangiales; family Polyangiaceae; genus JAFGBI01. The sequence continues at coordinate 10,067 of JAFGBI010000305.1, forward strand.
CGATCGACGGCGGTGCTCGAGGGCATAGGCGAGACCCACCGCGCGCGGCAGGTGCGAGGCGATGGTGCTCGTCTGGGGGATGATACCGAGTTCGCGCCTGCCGAAGACCTTGTGGCGGCCCCCCGCGATCGGATCGTCGCGGGCTGCCACCAGGGAGAGCAGAAGGTCGGCGACCGGATCGATCCCGGGTACCTTTCGGCTGCGCTCGACCACGAGCGCTGCGCTGCGGTAGTGAACGAGCGTGGGGTCGGTCGTCCTCGTCAAGCGTCCTAGGACGACGTTGCCCTCGTGCCCTGCACTGGTGATCGTGTAATGGCCGAGCCCCTCCGCGCGGAGCTCGAGAGCCGTGCGGTCGAGGTGGCGGGCCAGCGCGATCGACTCGAACAGGTCGCGCGCCGTGACCGCGTCGACCCCGGCCTCCGCTGCGCCCGCCACCGCGGGATCGTCGGCGACCGGGCGCTCGAGTCCCGCGGCTTCGGCCAGCGCGGCGTCCAGGCGTTCGAACGAGCGGCGAATGCGCTCCAGGGTCATCCGCAGGGGATATACGCGATGCCAAGGGCTTGGGAAATGAGCACGCGGCCGGCAGACCTGGAACCGCCACCGAAGCCTGTCGGGCTGACGGGGAGATCTCCAGCCCTCGGCGAGCGTAAGCTCTCTCGGGGCTGGACGTTGTCGAACGGAGCCCGCCCCGAGACCTCCCCCGAAACCGGAGTCGAACCATGAGCCGATCCAGTCCGCGATCCCTCCTCATTTCGGCTGTTGCGGTGCTGGCTGCCGCCGGCTGCCACCGCGCGCGGCCAGTGGAACCGACGAGCACGAATGGCCCGCTCCTGGTGGCAGGGACCGCGGGGCCGCCGACGAGCCCTGGACGGTCGCCGTTCCGCTTCACCCCCCGCCCTCATCCCGCTCGCCGCTACTCGCCTCCGCCTCCGCCTCCGGACCTCGACACGCTGCCGCGCCTCGTCGATGCGTCGAACACGTGTCTTGCGCCCACCTACTCGGCGATGGCGCGGACCGCGCCCCGACGCGCTTCCAGCGCGAGCAGCCCCGCGCCGAGGAGCGCGGCGCCCGGGTACGGAGGCGTGGCCGCGTCGGCTCCCCGAGCGGCCCGGCCGAGCGCCTCGCCGCCGGCGAGCGCGCCTTGGTCAGCCCCCGCCGAAGCAGCTGCGGCGTCGGCGCCTCCCACCCCGCCGGCTCCGGCGTCGGTACCGGCATCCCCCCCGTCTTCGCCGCCGGCGCGAGCGCGCTCGACCGACGCGGCGGCATCCTCGCCGAGCGGCGGCTACCCCAACCAAGGGAACGCACAACCGGGCCACGCGGCTCCGCCTGCGGCGCCTGCGGCGGGACGCGATTGCCCTCCGGGATATCCGGGGTGCGGTGGATGGGCGGCGGCCGAGGCGGACCAGGATATCGTGCAAGCCGACGGGGGAGGGGAGAGCCAAACGCAGGAACAAGGAAAGGATGAGCTCGAATCCGCTTCTGGCTCGCACCGGCAGGAGCTCCGGCGCGAGTTCCGGGAAGCGAAGCGAGCGGATCGGTGGACGGTGAAGGAGGAGAAGGCCGAGGCGCGGGCAGGGCGACGAGCGGAGCGAGTTCAGGAGCGGCGCGACCGCCGGGCCGCCAGACTCTCGCCCGAGCTCCCCCCGGAGCCGCCCCCCGAGCCGCCCCCGGGTCTGCTCCCCGGCGAAATCCCGGCGGGGGATCCCTACGGTGACGATGGCGGCTACCACGACTGGGGACAATCGATCTACCTCTCGAACGACGACACCATGAGCTTGTCGTCGGCGCAGCGGGTCCTTTTCTCCATCGATCACTTCCTTCCCCTTCCGCCGGACCACATCCGGCCGCACGAGCTCCTGAACTACTTCTCGTTCGACCTCGCCGAGGTCGGGGCGACCGACAACTTCGGCGTGCTCGCCGGTTTCGCCCCCAACCCCGCGGCGCCGAACCTCTTCTCGCTCGCGCTCGCGGTGCGCGGCCTCCCGTTCGAAACGGCGACGCGGCGCAACGCTCAGCTCTCGTTGGTGATCGATCGCTCCGGATCGATGGCCGAAGAAGGGCGCATGGAGTACCTCAAGCGGGGGCTGCTCCAGATGTCCGATCAACTGAAGCGCGGCGACATCGTCCACCTGACGGTCTTTGACCACCGCGTTTGTGTGCCGATCAGGAATTTCGTGGTCGGGCGCGACAACATGTCCGTGCTGACATCGGCGATCCAGCGCCTTCGCCCCGAGGGGGCGACGGATCTGCATGCCGGGCTCACTCGTGGCTACGAACTCGCCGACGCTGCCTACCACTACTGCGTCAGGTTAGTGGCTTGGTTCGGTCGCAGCGTGACGCTGGGGCGACCAGGGCGAGGGCGCGAGCGGCTCCCGGCATCG
>JAFGBI010000306.1 GCA_016933275.1 Polyangiaceae bacterium
GAGGACGCGTTTCCAGCGCTGCCTCTGGTGAGGTCTGCTGCCGGTTCGGTGCTCTAGGTCGTTGATTTGACGCAGCAATCGACCTGATTGCTGCTCTAGGGAGATCTCTCCCCCGATAGAGGGGCCCCCCTATGGCAGCCGACGCCTCGAGCTTGCCCGGTCTCGCCGCCGGGTGGTTGGCCATCGGAGCGGCGCGAGCAGGATGACGTCCACGGGTGCTCCTTGGGGGAGGAGCAGCGAGCCTACCTCACTTGTCCCAGGCGCCAGCGCGCCGTCGCGTCTCGGTGGACGGCGGTGTGGGCTCGGCGGGTCCGTCCCCGGCCACGGCCAGGAAGCGCGCCACCGTGTCGAGCTCGCGCTTGATCAAGCGGTGATGGTTCCGGTCCTTCACGACGCTGCCGAGTCCGAGGGCTTCGAGGGCGGTCTCCCGGTTCCCGAACGCCTTGATCGTGGCCTCCAGGACGAAGCCACGGAAGGCATCCGCGGAGTCGAGCGCGAGCGGGGTTTCGCTGTGCGCACGCCGCTTGACCTCCTGCGCGTAGGAGCGCGCGGCGGCGCGGACGTCGCTCAGCAGGGAGGGTCCGTTTCGCGACGGTGTTTGCCCCGCGTCCTCCGCGACGGCTCTCTCCACATGCGACCTCGACACCACGACCGGGGCGGGGCTCTGCGCTCGGTCCACGAGGCCGAAGGCGTAGGCGCGGCGGATCACGTTGTCGAGCTGGCGCAGATTGCCGGGCCACGCTTGTGTCTGCAGGAGCTCCGCCGCTGCGAGATCGAGCCGCGCCTCGCCGGAGCCGCTGGGTTCGGCCTGGGCCAGCTCGTTCGCGCAGCACCTTCGCAGCATGTAGTCGGCCCATGCCGGCACCTCGTCGATCCGGTCTGCGAGCGGGGGGACGCGGACCATCAGCACGGCGATCCGGTAGTACAGGTCCTCGCGGAAGCGGCCCGCCCTGATGCCGGCGCGCAGATCCGTGTTCGTCCCGACGATGAAGCGGACATCGGCCCTCCGATCGTCCCCAGTGTCGCCGACCGGCCGATACGCGCGCTCCTCGAGCAGGCGGAGCAGCCCCGCCTGCTCCTTGAGCGACAGCTTGTCGATCTCATCGAGAAACAGGGTCCCACCCTCTGCGCGCTGGATCGCGCCTGGCGAGTCCCGCTCGGCGCCGGTGAAGGCCCCCTTCTTCCAGCCCACCAGCTGCGCCATCTGCAGGTTCTCGGGGCAGGCCAAGAGGTCGATCGTGACGAATGGGCGGTTCTTGCGGGGAGAATGCGCGTGGCAGTAGCGAGCGAGCCGGGATTTCCCCACCCCCGTGGCACCCGTGAGGAGCAGCGTCTCCTGCAGCCCCGAGAACACCCGCAACAGCTCGACCAACCGCGCGGTTTCGTGGCCCACCACCGGCAGAAACTCGTCCGCCGCGGGAACCGCCTCGACGGGCGCGAGCGGGAGCGCTGCCAGGTGAGGCGCCGCGAGATCCACCAGCAGCTGCAGCAGCTCACCCGAGGTCGATGCCAGCGCGTCGCCCACCTCGCCAGGGCACCGCATCTCGATCGATACCATCCCGTCGGTCAGGTTCGTGGGCCGCCGGATCGGCAGCACGTGCAGGTAGTTGACGTCCCGCGCCTGGAGCCGATGACAGGTCTCGCCCGCGGCGAACGCGAGCGTCGCCCCGTCGTCTCGGATCAGGCGCGGGGTGCCGCCCTCGAACACGCGGAGGAGCCGCGACCCGACGTCGATCGACACCGGGCACCGACGGCGCGCGACCCACCGCCAAGCGGTGAGCGACGGTTGCTCGGCCTCCGGAGCTCCCTCGGGAGGCGAGCCGAATTCCCTGGTCCACAGGCGGCGATACCCGTCCTCGGGTCGGTAGTGGATCGTCCCGCGTAAGATCCGCGGCTCGCTCTCGTCGCCGCCCGCGTGCACCGCGGGAGCGATGGCCTCGTAGAGGGCTCCCAGCAGATGCCCGCTCGCGGTCTCGAAGTCCCGCGAAGCGAGGAGGCGCGCGACCAACGTCGAGAGGAGCGAGACGACGCTGTCGGCACGCGGGGCCATGTCCGGTGGGGGCGAGCTGGCGGGGATCGACAGGGCGCGCCAGGCTATCTCTCGCGATCCGGGCCGTCGCCGTTGAAGCTGCACGGGCAGCGTCCCGAGGTACAAACCATGCCGCCGCAGTGCCAGTAGTGGAGCAGGGGATACCCGTCATCAGGGAGCGGCGTGTCCGAGTATTCGAATCGGTGAGGGTTGTCCGGATCGCTCATCCCGGCTTGGTCAACCCAGGTCCTGAGCTCCGCGTAGGTGGTCGCCGAGACGAAGAGCAACAGCCTGTCGGGGGTGTCCTCCGGATGATACGCACTGGTGCCTTGGCTCTGGCTCACCGTGACCTTCACGGCGATGGGCGCGGTGGCGACCGATAGCCCGATGAAGCTGTAGGTCTGGCCGTATTCCGGCGTGGTTGCGATGATCCTCAGCGTCATTTGACCCATACTGATGTTCTCCTTGCTCTGCCGATACTTTCTCGAATGGCCGGAGCGTCGCGAACGTCGGGCGCCTTCACGGTTGGAACGCGAAGCGTCCCACCCCTTCGGAAACACACGGGGCATTGACCACGATGCGCTGCGTCGAGACTTCGCCTCCGTCTGGATCCACCAACTGGAGATCATGCGCAGCGGTGCGGAAGACCGCGAACTGGGAGTCCGACGACCACCGGATCCGGTCTGACGTACCGATCCTGCCGCACCAGTCTTCAGGGTCCTCCAGGAAGCTTTCCATGCACGCGTCTGGATCCGCGAGGATAGCCGCATTCACCCCGACGACCCAAGGATTCAGCGGGTCGAGGCGGTGCAGCCACAGCCCGTCTGGCCGTTGGTCGAGCAGCCAGCGCTCGTCGGGCGAGAAGGCCAAGTCGATGGGATCAGCTGTCGAGGGCAGGTGCTGCGGCTCGGGCGGAGAGAGCCGTGCCGACAGGTCGCCGTCGTCAACGGTGCCCTCGAGGATCGCCGTGAAGAGAAGGTCCTCGAACGTGAAGGCGAACCAGCTCCCCTTCGCGGAGAAGCCGCGGCGTCTCGAGGCGGCATTGCCCGCCGTGTACGTGGACATCCCGGCCAGGGTGCGCTCGTGCACCGAATGGTCGACGCCGCCGAAATCGTAGAAGTGAAGCTCGCTGGTACCGTTGGGGCTCGCCAGGCAGGCGAAGCGTTCCTCGTCCTGCGCCCAGGCCAGGAAGGTGGAGCACCCGTGAGCCACGGCCAGCGGCGAGCCATCTTCCTCCAACACCGGCAGTCGGATCTCGGCGGCTGGCGTCCCCTCTTCCACGATGATGCGGGCCGTGTGTCGCCCTCCAGGGGCGACGAAGGCGGTGCTGTGCGGCGGGTAGAAGATCGAGCTGTGTTCCTGCGCAATGACGTTGCCGTCCGTGATCGCCCCGGTCGTCGGGAACTCGACGAATTCGACGATGTACCCGTCCACGGCGAAGAACCCACCGCTCGAGGGCGCAAGCTGCGGGGGGCCGCTGTAGGCGGACTTCGTCAGCGTGACCTCCGGGAGGACGTCGTCGGCGGCAAACTCGGCAAGATGGACGTAGGGGTTTCCCGCGGGCACGAAGGCAGTCGCCCTGCTGCCACCTACCCACGAGAGCGCGGACTCGACCTGAGCCTCGACGGGAATGAGCTCCGCCACCCCGTCCGCTTCGGCTCCCGCGCCCCCCGCTCCGCCGGCCCCAGTTGGATCGGCCGCTCGCGGCACCCGTACCCCTCCGAGGTAGGTCGTTCCGTCCGCCTCGAACGCGACCGCGAGCAATGACGAGTCGGGCGACCAGGCGAAGTGGACGATGGAGTCCTGGCCGAGACCGAGTTCCTGCTCCGTCCACTCGGGACCCACGAGGAGCATGAGGCGTTCGGGCTCGCCGCCCAGCCGGTACGCCAAGAAGCGACCATCGGGTGAGAACGCGAAGTCGATGACGGGCGCCGTCTCCTCCGAGGACGAGGGGAAGCTCAACTTGTGGTCGCTGCCGTCATGGCTGCGCAGGATCGGATCGTAGAGGAAAAGCCTGGTGACCACCTGCTCGTCGGCGACGTACGCGAGCCAGCAGGTGTCCCGTGGCGCGAAGGGATCGGCGGTGCGTTCGCCTGCGCAATCGGTCGTGCCGTCTTCGACTCGCACCGTCAGCCGGCCGGGCTCGGTGGCGGTTCCGTACAGGCGACCGTCCTGAGATAGGGTGAGCCCGTCGGGCAATGAACTCGCGGTCCAGGTGTAGCCGCCCGTTCCGCCGAGCGCGGAGAGTTCTACATCGTAATGGTGCTCGCGACATGGCGCCGGTGGGGGCCAGGGACTGATGGTGAGGCAATGGGCGCCTCCGGTTCCTCCGCTCGGTGTGCCTCCGGCCACGCCAGCAGTGCCCCCGCTCGGTGTGCCCCCGGCCACGCCAGCGGTTCCTCCGCTCGGCGAGCCGCCGCTGGCCCAGCCGCCCGTGCCCCCGCTTGGCGAGCCGCCGGTCGGTGCGCCCCCGTCGGCTGTCCCGCCGCTGCCGCGGGCTCCGGCACCACCCGCGCCGGAAGAGCCCGAGCCACCATTGGTCCCCCCCCCGGAACCGCCTGTCCATTCGCCGCTCCCCCCGCCGGCGCCGCCTCCCTCCGGCTTGCCAGCGCCGCCGCCATTCGGGCCAATCGCTCCGCCCGTTGCGACGCCGTTTCCCGATCCGCCAGTCCCGCCAGGCGGTGTTCCGCCCATGCCGCCGATCTCGCTGCGCGCTCCCCCTGTCGCCACCCCACCAGCGCTGGCCCCGGCGGCGCCTTCGTTCGGCGTCACGCACTTGCCGTCGCTGCTGCAGGTGCCTGTCAGGCAGTCCTGGTCGTTCGCGCATTCGATGGGCGTGGGGCGGTCCCCGATCCCGAGGATTCTGCCGCACCCTCCGCCGAAACCGACCAGCGCGGTCAATGCTACGAATGCTCGCGTCCTCCTCATAACTCCCCCACCAATTGAAGCCCCCACACCCCGGTCGTTCGCGCGTTCTGTGGTTGAGCGATCCAGGGGGCCAGTCGAATTCGACCCTGGTCGGCGCGTGACGGAGAGAGGATCCAGAGCGTGGCACCGGTTGCGATGGCAAGGGCGCCGAGTCCCGCGGTCCAAGAGGCGACCGTCGCTCGACTCCGCGCCTTGTCCCAGAGCTCGACGCCGTCATCGGTGCATCGTTCGCGGTCCGGGCAATACGGCGCGGCGTCGTCGTATGCGTCCTTCGCGTTGACCGCGTAGACGGCCCCCACGACGAGCCCGACGACCCCCACGCCCGCGACTGCGAACGCTGCCGGCCTGAGATCGGCGTGGGGTTTCGGCGGCCGGTCTCCCGCCGAATCCTCCACGGGGCCTGGCGTCGGGGGAACGACCTCGAGGTCCGGCACGATGACGTCGATGGTCGCCCCCGGATCGGTCGCGCGAACCGTAGTCCGCCAGCTTACCCGACCTGGCGCCGTTGCTTCCACGGTGACCTCGCCGGGGTTGACGGGGATCGGGGTTCGGCGATCGACGACCTCGCCGTTCACCGTGATGGTCAGCGCTTCCGCCGCTCCCGCCGTGAGGATCCAGAGTCGCGTGAGCCCCGGCCCTAGCTTGGCGAGCGCCGCCCGAGTCTTCGCATCAAGCTCGGTGTCACCCTCGAGCTCCGCCAGGTCCGCTGCTTGTCGATAGGTGTGCCAGGCCGAGGCAGTCTGGCCGAGCCGGTCCTGGCAGGTCGCGGTGTTGGTCAAGGTCGCGGCGGACGGATCGAGGCGCTGGCTCTCGAGGAACCGCAGGATGGCCTCCTGGCAGTCGTCAGCGCTCATGCGCTCGAGACCCTCCTGAAACAGCTGCTCCGCGCGGGCGCTCGCCTCGGGATCCGCCGCGGACGCGGACTCGAGGGGCGCGACGAGGCAGAAGGCCACCCAACACCGGGCTACCAGGCGACGCGTTGCGACCGCCGCGGCCAAGGACCTCATTGGTGCTTCCTCCGCGTCTGCACGGGTGGAATGACCCAGGGGATCGTCGATGGGACCACGGCGGAGGGTGGCGCCCCCGACGTGGCGGACGCGGCGGCAGGTTCCGGAGCCGCTCGAGCCTTCAGTGTTGTCCGCTCGAAGGCGGGCGGAGGCTCCGCATCGCCCAGGGGCGGGTTCGGCGTCTCGGTCGGGTTCGGCGCTGGCGCGGTCGACGTGCGGCGCGATCTCCTTGGCATCGACAATCCGGTCGGCGCCGACGAACGCGGGGCAGCGGATGTGGCGACCGGGATCACCGACGGTACGGAGGCTTGCTGGAGGCGGTCGACCGACCCGGTCGCGACCAGCTCTGGGTCGTCGATTGGCTCGGGGGTCGGAACCAGCAGCGAACCGAGCGGTGTGGTCCTCGAGCCCCTGCCCGCGCCTCCCGGCGAATCCCCCACGGGCCAGAGGAGCATGCGGAGGACCGAGAGTGCGAGCAGGGTCAGCAGGCCTGTGCCAAGCGCGACGACCATCCCTCCGCGATACCACCGCCCCGACTCGCGCGGCAGATACCGCGCGGCCAGCGTCTTGTCGGTGGTCGCGACGGGCAGGGAACACGGGGCCGGAGTCGATGTGTTGGCGGTCGAGCGCAGGATGTTCGCGATCGACCGTTGCGATCGCTCCGGAGCGATGGCCGATAGAGCGACCGCGAACTCGCTGAGATCCGAGTAGCGCCGGGATGGCTCCTTCTCCAAACACCGCATCACCACCCGGTCCAGGACTTCGGGGACGCAGCTTCGCAGATCGGAGAGACGTCGGGGCGTTTCCCCGTGGATCTTGCGCCAGAGGTCGGGCACGATCTCTCCGCCGAAGGGCACCCTACCCGCGATCGATTGGTAGAGAACGACGCCGAGAGACCAGATATCGGAGCGGCGGTCCACGTCGCGCGCGGAGTCGATCTGTTCGGGGGACATATAGCGCGGCGAGCCGAGGATCTCCCAGCGATCGGTGCTCTCGACCTCGCCGATCTTCGGGCTGACCTTCGAGATTCCAAAATCCAAGACCTTGATCATCGGCTGACCATCTTCGCGGTCCACACAGAACAGATTGGCTGGCTTGAGATCGCGGTGGACGATGCCCAGCCGATGTCCCTCGGCCAGCGCCTCGCTCGCCTGGAGAACGAAATCGACCGCATCTGGTACCGGGAGGCGACCACCCGTCGCGTCTTGCAAGACCTGTTCCAGGTCCCGCCCTTCGAGGTACTCCATCACGATGTACGGCACGCCCGCGACGGTCACGCAGACGTCGAGGATGCGGACGACGTGTTCGTTCTTGATCATCGCGGCCGCGCGCGCTTCCTTGCGGAAACGAGCCACGGCCGCGTTGCTCCGGGTTGCCTCTGGCAGCAAGAACTTGAGCGCTACTCGCTGGTCGAGCTCGAGGTGATGCGCGGCAACGACCATCGCCATGCCGCCGGCGCCGAGGATCGCGTCGATGCGGAACTTGTGGGCGAGCGCCTTGTCGTGCCGAATCTCTTCGGGAAGCTGACTGAGTGAAGGCTCCTCCTGCGTCGACATGCCGGACCTCCGAAACCCTGAAGGAGCCAAGGCGGACGGGGTCGAACCACTCGTGGCCGCTGGGCGCTTCCAGGTTATCGCCGGTTCTGCCTCGCCGCAGAAGGTACTCTCTCAGTATTGGAAGGGATCTGGAATAGATCAAATGCTCTACTCTTCCCCTCTGCCCCGCGTCTCTGGGAGACGCGGCTGCGTCATTCGGAGCCGCGACCTGGGGAGCGGCTGACCCGGCCCGTCGTCCCGCTCCTGGCCCCCGCCGCGCGGCTCGCCGCACACCATCCTGCCGATCCCGAGGCCGCTGCCCGTTCGGCGGTCGGCAGTGCTCGAGCCCCCGGCTCCCTCATCACCGCTCACGGTGGGGCTCTGACCTCCCGGCTCCTCGTCCCTCGCCATGGCGTGCACGCCGCGACAGTGTATCGAGTCGTCGAGCTGTCAGGCCTTCGGAGCGACCTGGGGCAGCCACCTGCCGAGTTCGTCGCACGAAGCTCCGTTCGCGTCGCGCTGCACCGAACCGGGCTCGCTGCCCCTTCGCTTCATGGTGGGCTCCCCAAGCCTCTCCAGCCCGCGGCATGGGCCAAGATCCCCCCCAATGCCGCCACCCGTTGTGCGCTCGACCGCACCGCACGATATCCTCGCCCCGATGGTCCACGTCTGTTTCGTCTGTTTGGGCAACATCTGTCGGTCGCCGATGGCCGAAGGGGTCATGCGGCATCTCGTCGCAGCGGCGGGGCTCGGGGACACCATCGCGGTCGAGAGCGCCGGCACTTCCGCCTACCACGAGGGAGAACCACCGGATGCCCGGTCCCGCGCTGCGGCCCGCGCTCGGGGGATCGATGTTGGTGGTCGGTCTCGGCGGTTCGTACGTCAGGATTTCTCCCGGTTCGATTACGTGATCGCGATGGACACGGAGAACCTCGACGACCTCATTGGTCTCGCCCCCGACCCGGCGGCAGAGCGCAAGGTCTCCCTCCTCCTCGCCTTCGATCCCGCCTCTCCGCCGCACGCCTCGGTGCCCGATCCCTACTACGGCGGCGCAGACGGCTTCGGTCGCGTGCTCGACCTCTGCACGGCCGGTTGTCGGGGTCTCATCGAGCACATTCGTCGCGAGCAAGGGATTCGATGAACCGTTCGCTCACCGATGCCCTTGAGCGGGCGCTCGGCGCTCGCGTCGACCGCTCGAGCGCGGTCGGGGGCGGCGACATCAACGACTCCTATGCGGTCACCCTCACGACCGGCGCTCGCGTCTTCGCCAAGACCCACGCGAGCGCGGACCCGGCCATGCTCCCCGCGGAGGCGCGCGGTCTCGACTGGCTTCGCGAGGCGGAGGCCGTGCGTGTCCCGCGCGTGCTCGCCGTCTCGTCCGGGGTCGCGGGCGAGCCCGCCTTCCTCGCGCTGGAGTGGCTCGACTCCGCGCGACCGAGCCCGACGTTCGACGAAGACCTCGGGCGCGCGCTCGCCGCGCTGCACCGCTATGGGGCGTCGAGGTTCGGGCTCGACCACGACAACTTCATCGGGCGCCTCCCGCAGACCAACCGTCCCTGCCCGACCTGGGAGGAGTTCTTCCGCGAGCGACGCCTCGGTGTCCAGCTCGCGCTCGGGAGACGGAACGGGCGCATCGCCGCTCCGCTGGCGCACGCTTTCGATCGCCTCTTCGGGCGGCTCGGCGACCTCCTCGGCCCTCCGGAGCCTCCAGCGAGGCTACACGGTGACCTCTGGGGCGGCAATCTCCACGTCGACGACCGCGGGGCGCCCGCGCTCATCGATCCTGCGGTCTATGGCGGCCACCGCGAGGTGGATCTTGCCATGATGCGCCTCTTCGGCGGCTTCGGCAGCCGCGTCTTCGCCGCGTACGACGAAGCCTACCCGCTCGCTCCCGGTCACGCCGAGCGGGTCGAACTCTACCAGCTTTACCCGCTCCTCGTGCACGTGAACCTCTTTGGTGGGAGCTACGTCGATGCTGTCGACCGCATCGCTCACCGCTATCGGTGAACGCCGGTGCCACCGACCCGCCAGGTCATGGCGGTCGCTTTCGGGCGGACGGTCGGATGACTGCCGATTCTGGGCGTGCACTGGCTCACGGACCTGATGGTTCCCAACGGGCCACCCCGCAGCGGGAACAGGGATTGGTGACGCGGCTCACCGTCGAGCTGTTACGCCCCCGCGTGACACCCTCGTTCGCGGCGTGACACATCGAAGCTCCGAGCGGAGGAGAGCTGCCGGTCGGAACGGCTGGCCAGGGATGGGCCGAGCAAGGGAGAAGATCGGCCAATTTGCCACACCGGTGTGGGCGCGCTGACTCGCCCGGTGCGAACCGGCCTCGCGGTTCGGCAGGAATGGCAGGGCATCGGCCATGGCACGTGGCTTGCTGATGGCCCCTCCAACACATCCATGCGTGACCGTTCGAGCCTCGGATTGCCCACCTTCACCTCTCTCGGAGCCGCCGTCACCGGCGGATTCGCCGACGCTCTCGTGAGCTGGACCTCACCCTCGGCGCCACCGCGTTGCCGTCCGCGCCCGTTCTGGCTTGGTCTCGCCATGCTCCCCGCGGTCGCGGTCGCTGGCATCTGGGTCGGCATTCGGGTCTTCCCGTGGTTCGGGCCGTTGCTCGCGGACACCCTGCGGGCGACGCTGGGCAGCGAAACCGTCACCGCCCTCGAAGAGATGAGCGCGGACGTCGAAGACCGCGTGCGACTGGCGGTCGGCAGCACCGAGGCGCGCGGACTGTCCGATTCGACGCCCGAGGAGCTCACCGTGCTCACCCAGGTCGTGCCCGTCGAGCCTGCCATCACCGCGTTTCGGCCGTCTGACGTGGAGCCGATGTTCGTTGCCGTATCGAGTGTCGAGGACGGCAAGTGGCAGCCCGTGCCGGTCGCCTTGAGCGCTGGGGCTCCGCTCCATCGCACCATCATCCATCCGGACCCCGAACGCGCGTATGCGGAGCTCTTCGTGTTCGCGCTCGACCTCTCCCAGGTGAAGCTCCATTTCGCCGCCGGTAGCATCGAGCCCAAGCGGGCGCCCGGCGCCCAGGGCACGTTGGAGCGCTCCGGTCGGATCCGGGAGGACGATGCTGCCAACGTCATCGCCGCCTTCAACGGCGGGTTCAAGTCCGAGCACGGGCACTTCGGCATGATGGTGGACGGCGTCGAGATCGCGCCACCGAAGGCGACCTCTTGCACCATCGCCGCCGACGCCGAGGGTTCGCTCCGGATCGGCACCTGGTCGGAGCTGGCCCCGCAGGCGAGCTCGTTCACTGCCTGGCGGCAGACTCCGGCGTGCATGGCGGAGGGCGGCAAGCTCCATCCGGGGCTCCGCGACGACTCGACCAACTGGGGCGCCACCATCGACGGAAAGACGGTCATCCGGCGCTCGGCCATGGGCCTCGACCGGGAGCGAAAGACCCTCTACGTCGGCATCAGCAACTCCACCACAGCGCGCGCGCTCGCGACCGGGATGATGCACGTCGGCGCGGCGGACGTCGCTCAGCTCGACGTGAACTACTCGTACCCGAAGTTCGTGCTCTACACCCGGGACGGTGCGGGCGAGCTTGCCGCCATGACCGCCGTGAAGGGTTTCGACGTGGATCGCGACGCCTACCTGGAGCGGCCGTCGCCGCGGGACTTCTTCTACGTGACCGCGCGGCGCTGAGCCCGTTCGTTCGGCCACGCAGGCTAGAGCAGCAATCAGGTTGATCGCTTCGTCAGATCGACAATCTGGAGCACCGAGCCGGCAGCAGATTTCGCCCGAGGCGCCGTTGGAAATGTACTCGTATCCGTTCACGGAGTCCTGACCTGATCGGCACCGGCCGGGGCAGCGGGTTTTCGGCTGCCGGCTGCGGTTCCGGCGACCACCGGGGATTCGGCCGGGACCTTCGGGACGGAC
>JAFGBI010000307.1 GCA_016933275.1 Polyangiaceae bacterium
ATCAACAACCTAGAGCACCGAACCGGCAGCAGACCTCTTCAGAGGCAGCGCTGGAAACGCGTCCTCGCCTCGCACGGACGCGTTTCCAGCTCTGCCGTTGCTGTTGGCAACCTGATCGGTGCCCTAGCAGCGCCAATTCGAGCACGACGGGCGCGGAGAAGGCCGAAAGATGCGAGGAGTGCGGCATGGCGGACTGGGAGGCGCGAAATCCAGGACTATGCTTGCGCTTGCAGAGGAGCCGAGTGATGTCGCGAAGATTCGAGCTGTCACGTCGCCACCTGATCCAGGGCTCCGCCATCGTCGCCTCGGGTCTCTCCGTGTTCGGTGGGTCACGATGGGCGGCTGGCGAGCCGAGCCCGGGGTCGAATGCCTCGCCCGGAAGCGACCTGGTCGCGCAGCCGCCAGCGGGCTTCTTGCCATTGTCTCTCCCCGGCCGCGTCGCCAAGGTTGCGGCCAAGGGGGACTTCCCGTCGATGATGCAGAAAAACGAGCTCTGGCCGCGGCCGGAGGTCGCGCGGCGATTGCTCGAGCGGGCGCTGATGGACCTAACGGGTGCGCCGAGCCTCGTCGGGGCGATGCAGTGCTTCGTACACCCGCGCGATGTCGTGGCCGTCAAGGTAAATGGCATCTCGGGGCAGAAGGGGCACACGATGGCCGTCAATTTCGAGGTCATTCTTCCTTTGATCGAGGCCATCATCGCAGCCGGCGTACCTCCTGAGCGGATCACGGTCTACGAGCAGACGACGGATTTTCTCCGCGGCACGCGCGTGAATGTCGAGGATTGGCGGCTGCCGGAGGGTGTGCGGACCGACGCACACGGTGGCATCAAGGTGAAGATGCGGCCCATCAAGGTCTACGGCGGGGTCGAGACCGCGTATGTCGCACCGTTCACCCAGGCGACCGCAGTGATTGACATGACGATGGTCAAGCACCATTCGGTCTGCGGCTACACGGGCACGCTGAAGAACGTCACCTTCGGCAGCATCACCAAACCCCACGAGCTCCATGCCCACCTCGCGAGCCCACAGATTGCCGTGCTCTACAACCATCCGATCGTGACGAGTCGAGTTCGTCTGCACGTCACCGACGCATTCAAGATCATGCCCGACAAGGGGCCGCTCGACCGCGATCCCAAGATGCGGGTTCCCCACGGCGCGATCTACGCCGCGACCGATCCCGTGGCGATGGACACGATCGGCTGGAAGCTGGTCGACGACGAGCGCAAGGCTCGGGGCATCAAGACCCTCTCCGACGCGGGGCGGGAGCCGCGCTACATTCGCAATGCTGCGGAGTTTGGCCTCGGCATCCACGACCTGAACCGGATCCGCATGACCAGCGTCGAGGTGTGAGGTTTGGCGACGGACCCCCAACGGATTGGTGCCGAGTCAACACGCATTTCGTCGGCGACCCATCCGACCCGGCGGGGCTCTGACGATGGCGGGGGCTAGAGCAGCAATCAGGTTGATTGCTGCGTCAAATCGCCGACCAACTCCCCTTCCTGGCGAGGACTCCGCCCGAACGGGCCGACCCCACTCGGCCGATGAACCGAGCGGGAGCGGACCGGAGCGGAGAGGGACCCCCCATCCCTCCCCCAAAAGGCAGTATCCTTTGGCGTGAGATGGCCCCTGTCCGAACCTCGGGATCGAAACGGACGTGCGTTGACTGCGGCATCGACTCTCCGCCGACCGAAACCGGATACACGCTTCTCGGTTCCTCGCACGGGTGGCGCCTCCATCGTCGTGAGGACGCCGCGGGGCGTCCCGTCCTCGAGTGGCGATGCCCCAGCTGCTGGGATAGGTTCAAGAAGCAACACGACCCCACGCAGGGCCAGGCTCCGGGCTGAGTGGACGGTGCCATGGGCACGGCCCGCCCCGTTCCGGGCGCCCGCAGGGCACCATGTCGTCGCCCAGGCGTTGGAGCGGACGGTGGAGGGTTGCGATCGCGGTTCGACTTGGGGTGCGCCGTGTTTGGCGAGAGGTGTCGCCTACGTTGCCCTCTTCGGGCCGCGGGCTAAGCTCGTGCCGCGAGGATGCGATCCACGTTTTCCCGTCCGGGTGCGGCAACGTCCGATCAGGGCCTCCTTCACCGGTGGTGGCTTGCCCTCGCCCTTCCCGCGGGCGCCTTCGTTCTGGTGACCGTCATCGCCCTCGTCGTGCGTCACCTCCCTTTCGTGGCGTCTCCCTCATTGGTCGCGTCTGCCGAGGCTTCGGGTGTCCTGCCGCGGTCGTCGGTACCCGGTGGCGTCCCGCTGCGCCGCGACCAGGACAAGCCTTCGCCCAGCCCGGCCCGTGGAGACGAGGAGCCCGAAGGCGAGCCGCCTACCCAGAAGCCAACGACGGAGTCCCCATTGTCCCGCCGACGGCGAAGTGTGGGTGACGCCGTCCGTCGGAAGGCATCGTCCGGTCCACGCGCCACTAGGCCACGGCATTTGGTGGATCCCCCTGCCGGTGGCGCCGAGTGAGCGGTGGCGCTTCGGGGGGGTTCTGCTGGGGAAAGAAAATTATGCAGATCTTCCGGCGGGTTGGCTGCTCCGAAACAGGATTTTGTTCCATCCTACCATTTCCGTGCTGAAGGGGGACGCGAGCCAGGCCATCCTCAAGGGAGCTCGTCGGCGCTCGGTCTCCGCGCGCGTCGGTGAAGTCTGGGAGGATCCAATGCAGCTTGACCGATCATCGCTCCGCAACGCATGCAAGCCTCGCCGTTGGGCCGCTGTCGCCGCCTTCGCTGTACTCACCCCCGCCGTGGTCGGCGCCTGCGACAAGGACGAGTCGGACTCACCGGAAGACGAGGCTCCCTGCGATATCGGTCTATACCCTTGCGGCGACGCGTGCGTGAATCTCAAGGACGACGAGGCGAACTGCGGAGCTTGTGGGGCCCAATGCCTGAGCGACGAGGTCTGCCTCAACGGCCGTTGTGGCTGTAGTCAGGCGGGAACCCGCTGTGAGGGGGTCTGCATTTCACTCACCACCGACCCCAGGAACTGCGGTAGCTGCGGCAACGTCTGCGAGCGCGGCTTGGTGTGCCTTCAGGGGGTGTGTTCGGAGGACTGCGGGACGCTGGTGGAGTGCGATGGGGGTTGCGTCGATCTGGCCACGGACCCCAACCACTGCGGCGCGTGCGGTCGAACTTGCGCCACGGGTGAGGAGTGCATCGGCAGGGTTTGCATCTGTCCAGAGGGTGAGATCTGCGGCGGAGGTGGTGGCGCGGGAGGGGGGCCGAACCCGTCCACAGGGGGCAGCGCCGGCATCGGGGGCGAAATCACGGGAGGGAGCGGGAACGGAGGGGTGGCGGGGGCCGAACCGACAGGCGCGGTAGGTCCCGGTGGGATCGACGCTGGTGGGATGGCGGGGGCGCTGACGGCAGGCGGGCCGGCCGCTGGCGCCGCTGGAGTCCTGACGGCAGGAGCACCCGCGGCGGGTGCCCCCAACGGTGGGGCAGGTGGCGAAGTACCGACCGCCGGAGCGGCCGGAACGCCTCCCTCCGGCGGCGGCTCCACCCCAGGTGGCGCTCCCCCGGTCACGAACGGGGGCGAAGCGGGCCGCGGCCGAGGCGGTGCGTCTGGAGCAGGCTGACCACAACGGAGCCTTGATGCGGGCGATGCGTCCGCACGGGGCGAAGGGACGCTCGCCAGATCCCTTTCCCAGGTCTGCTTGGCTCGAACCCTGGCTTCGTCGCGGCAACCAGGTGACGATCGCTAGCTCGCAGGCACGCGGCAGCTGGGCGGGGGCGGAGCCCCGTTTGCTTCTTTGACTCGTCACAGCGGTCGTCAACCTGGTTGCGGCCCTAGAGCACGATCAGGTTGCGAACAGCAACGGCCCCGCCGGAAACGTATCCATGCCCAGCGAGGGCACGTTTCCAACGGCGCCTCTAGAGAGGTCTGCTGCCGGTGGGGTGCTCTAGTCCCCTAGCGGCGTGATCTTGACCGGATCTGGCAGAACATTTCTCAATGTTCTCGCGGCGATCAGCGTTCAGGCGTCAGCGCTCAGGGTCTCCACGTTCTACCTGACCGCTGACCGCTGACCGCTGACGGCCCGTTTGGTTTCGGCTCCGCCGGGTTAGGTTGTTGATCTGACGCAGCAATCAACCTGATTGCTGCTCTTGGCTCGTAGCGACCGCTGACCGAAGAGCAGCGAGCAGCGGATCGATCTCGCCGCGACGCAGTTTGAACGCCGCGCGGTTGGCGATGACGACGCTCGAGATGGGACAGATCTCCTCCCGAATCACGAGCCCGTTGTCACGCAGCGTGCCTCCCGTCTCGACAATGTCGACGATCAGGTCGGCGAGTCCCACCAGCGGGGCGAGCTCGACCGAGCTCTGCAGGAAGATGACCTCCGCATGGACGCCCCGGGACGCGAAGTGCTCGGTCGCGACCCGGGGGTACTTCGTGCCTACGCGGGGCACCGCTGGCGCGCGCGCACCCTCGAGCCCGGCGACTACCATTCGGCACCGCCCGATGCCGAGATCGAGGGGCTGGTAGAGATCGTAGCGGCGCTCCAACAGCACGTCACGTCCGCTGACTCCGAGATCGGCGGCGCCGTATTCGACGTAGGTCGGGACGTCGTCGGGCTTGAGGAGGAGAAACCGCATCCCGGCCGAGGTCTCTCTGATGAGCTTGCGGTCGTCTGCGAAGAGGGGCACCGTGTCGATGCCAGCTCGACCGAGAAGTGGCGAGAGCTTGTCCAGCACGCGACCCTTTGGCACGGCAACGGTGAGCGGTCTCATGGGGGTCCCTCGAGGGTGAACCGTTCGATCGTGGCCCCGACACCGGCGAGCTTCCGTTCGATGCGATCGTAGCCACGATCCAGGTGGTACACGCGCCGAACGACCGTCTCCCCCTCCGCGACGAGCCCCGCGATGACCAGGGACGCACTGGCTCGGAGATCCGTGGCCATCACGCTGGCGCCGGAGAGCCGCGGTACGCCGTCAACGATGGCGGCGTTGTTGTGGACCTCGATCCGTGCCCCCATGCGGCAGAGCTCCGGTACATGCATGAATCGGTTCTCAAAGATCGTTTCGGTGAGCACGCTCTGCCCTTGGGCAACGCACATCATCGCCATCAACTGGGCCTGCATGTCAGTCGGGAAGCCGGGGTGAGGGGCAGTGGTCGCTTTCACGGGTGAGATCGTGCGCTCCCGCGCGACCCGCATGTGCTCGCCCTCACGTTCGATTTCCATGCCGGCGCCGCGAAGCTTGGCGACCACCGGCTCCAGGTCGTCGAACGGTGCCTGCTCGAGCAAGACGTTCCCTCCCACCGCCCCCACGGCGGCGATGAACGTTCCTGCCTCGATCCGGTCCGCGATCACGGCGTGATCGAAGGGCTCGAGCTCGTCGCAGCCGCCGATGACGATCGTGTCGGTGCCGGCCCCCTCGATGTGTGCACCCATCCGATTCAGGACCCGAGCGAGTTCTTCCACCTCGGGCTCTCGCGCACAGTTCACCAGCGTGGTCCGCCCTTTGGCCAGCGCCGCGGCCATCATCAAATTCTCGGTTCCAGTGACCGTCTGGAGATCGAACACGATCTCCGCGCCACGCAGCCGTCGCGCCTCGGCGATGACATAGCCGTGCTCGACGCGGATCCTAGCCCCGAGGGCCTCGAGGCCCTTGAGGTGCTGGTCGATGGGGCGGGCGCCGATCGCGCAGCCTCCCGGCAACGACACCTTCGCGCGCCCGTACCGCGCGACCAGCGGGCCGAGCACCAGCACGCTCGCGCGCATCTGGCGGACGAGCTCGTAGGGTGCCTCCGGCCGGATCTCACCCGTTGCCGCACCGACCTCCACCACCGGGCTCGTCACGACCGCGTTTCGGCCGAGGAAGCGGAGGAGTGCCGAGGTGGTCTCGATGTCACGTAGGCGGGGCACGTTGCGCAGCCGGCTCTGCCCGTCCGAGAGGAGGGTGGCGCAGAGAATGGGCAGGGCCGCGTTCTTGGCGCCGCCAACGTGGATGGTCCCTTCGAGGCGCGTCGCGCCGCGGATCCGGAGTGCGTCCATGGATGATTCCGCGAGTACGCAATCGCGACCCCGGTGGCAAGCGCCATTCTCGGGGGCTCGTCGCGGTCAGATGGCGCAGCGGCTTTCGGCCGGGCGGAGCGAGGCGTGTCCCCCAATCGTCACCCGCGTCGCCCTCTTCGTGGAAAAACCCGGACGACGTCGGGTCCTGCGACAGTGCGCCGAGGGGGTTGGGCAACCTGTAGCCGAATCCTGGTCGCTGACTTAGGCTTCGCCCATGCGATGGGCGCGCTGGTCGTTGGTGGCGGCAGTTGCTGGCACCACCCTCGCGCCGAGAGCGGCTGCTCAGCCCTCGCTCGACCTCAGATACTTCCGGCCCCCGGCGGATCCGCGCGGTGGGATCGTGCTCGAGCCGACGTCCACGATCGGTCCGGGCAGCATCGCCATGGGGCTCTATGGGGTCTATTCCCATCGACCCATCGTGCTCGCCGAGGACGGTCACGTCGTCGCGAAACCGATCGAGCATCAGGTCTCGTTCGACGTGTTGGCTGGGGTCGGGGTCGGCACCCGCGCGGCGGCCTGGATACGAGTCCCGGCAATCGGGTTCCAGAGCGGAGACGACCTCGCGAGCGTCGTCCCCGAGTCCGAGCCGCTCCCCTCGGTCGCGCTCGGCGATATCGGCGCCGGCTTGAAGCTCCGGCTCCTCGCTTCCGAGCGCACGAGGTGGGGGTTGGCCGCGGTGGGCGAGGTCACGATGCCGACCGGGGACGAACGAAGCTTCGTGGGCGAAGGGGTCCCGACTGCGGTCGTTCGCGGTCTGGCCGAGCGATCTGCCGATGGCTGGGCGTTGCGTGGGTTGGTCGGCCCGCGATTGCGGACGGAGGCCGACCGTTACTTCGGTGTCAAGGTTGGGCAGGAGCTCGAGTGGGCTGTGGGAGCCGTCTTGCGACCCTCCGCGTTGGGGATCGACGTGCGGCGTCGGTGGGAGCTCCACGCCGATGTGCACGGGGCGATCCCAATCGACTCCGAGCCGTTCGGACGGTATCGCGCTCCGGCGCTCGCGGCCTTCGCGGCGCGCTGCCGCCTCACCGACGTCAGCGTCCTCGGCGGAGTAGAAGCACCGCTCGACTCCGCCCTTGGGGTGCCCCGAGTGCGGGCCGTGCTAGCGGTAGCATGGGCACCCCGCTTCTACGATGCGGACCACGACGGCGTTGCCGACGACCGGGACCGCTGCCTCGATGTCTCGGAGGATCGAGACGGGTTCTCGGACCAGGACGGATGCGTGGATCTGGATGATGATCAGGACGGCGTTCTGGACGAACACGACGCCTGCCGACGGATCCCCGAGGATCGCGATGGGTTCCAGGATGACGACGGGTGTCCAGACCCGGACAACGACGGCGATGGGACTCCCGACGTAGAGGACTATTGCCCGGATCGCGCCGGAATCGACGAGGAACTCGGCTGTCCAGTACTCGACACGGACGCCGACGGCGTCTCGGACGACCGCGACTGGTGCCCCGCTCGGGGCGAGGATCGTGACGGATTCCAGGACGACGACGGATGTCCCGATCTCGACAACGACGGGGATGGCATTCCGGATGCGGAGGATACCTGTCCCGACGACCCGGGCACCTATCGGGCCGGCAGCGGCCAGCACGGCTGTCCGGGACCCGATCGCGACGGGGACAGTTTCGACGACGATCAGGAGCCCTGTCCGGATGCTCCCGAGGACTTCGACAACAGCGACGACACCGACGGCTGCCCAGAAATCGAGGCAGCGCCCCATGACCCAGCCCTGGGACCGCTGGTAACGGTGGAACCCGCGGACGCCGATCTGCTCGTCAAGTGGCGCAGTCCGCTCCGTTTCGCGAGAACCGGCGGCGAAACGACCCTCTCGCCCGCGAGCGTCTCGGCGGTGCGAGCCCTCGCGCAGCTGCTCAACGATCGCCCGGAATGGACCGCGCGCGTCTCAGTACGCCCGGACGGTCCCGGCGTTGCGGCTGCCCAGCGCGCGGACGCCAATGCCCGCTTCCTGGCGACCACCCTGAGGGACCTGTGCCATCGCGAGTCCGCAAGCCTGGCCGAGAGTTGGGCGAGCGTCACCCAGCGCCCCGCCACCGACCCCGGTGGGGTGCTCGTTGTCCTGGTCCGCATTCCCCCGAAAGATCAGGCTCCATGATGATCCGCTTCCACCCCGGCGCGGTGCTGTCGTTCCTAGTCGCCTCGTTGCTGCCGAACTGGGCGAGCGGCGAGGAGAAGGATCCCCGATCCCACTTCACGACGCAGTGGTTCGGCGTGTCCCGCGCGGAACAGATGCTCGCTCGCGGCAGCGAGGCAACCACGCTGCGGGGCATCGAGCGATTGGGCTCGATGGGGACGCCTCGCGCGCTCGCCGCGCTCGCCGCCCTCGTCACCGATGGGGGCCCCTGGGGAGCGCGCGGTCGCCTGGCTACCGTGCGCGCCCTCGCCCCTCACGTCAGGGATCCGATCGCGCTCCGTGCCCTGGTGCGTCTCATGGTGGCGGACGGTGGGGGGAGTCCCGACGATCAGCTCGCGCCATGGGCTCGCGCGAGCGCCGCGATGGCCCTGGCCAAGGGGGATCGGCCCGCCGCCTGGGATGCACTGCGGCAGGCGATTGGAACCGAAGGCCCGTTGGGGGAAGCAGCCGCTGCCGCCATCCTGGCGCACCCGCCGCGGGATGTCGCGGATCTCCTGGGAGGTCGGCGGCCAGATACGGTTGGGCTGGTCGATACTCTGGGTGCGCTCGGCGACCAGCGAGCTTTCCTCGCCGTCCGCGCCGCGGTCACGGCCGGGCCGCCCGAGGTGCGCGCTCGGGCCGCGGTGGCCCTCACTCGATTGGGGGCCTTCGAGACGATACCGCTCGCGCGGCATTGGCTCGCGCAGGAGACGAACCCAAGGTTCTGGCTCGCCGCTGCCGAGATCCTCTCGCTGGCCCACGCCGTGGACGCGCCCGCAGCCATCGCCCAGCTCGCTGACGACGAAGCCGCGGGTGCCGCCTGGCTCGCCCTTGCCCGCTCGTCGCCGCACCCCCAGCACGCTCCCCGCATCGTCGCCGCGCTTTCCCAGGCGACCGGGGAGGAGCGTGCCAGCCTGTTCGCCACGCTCGGTCGGTGTGGAGGGGAGGTCGCGATCACGGCGTTGGCAGCCGCCCTTCGCGTCCCCGATGACGCTGGCGCTGCTGCCTACGCTTTGGCGCTCTCTGCTGGAGAAGGCGCCGAGGAGGTGCTGGTCGCGGCGCTGAGCGAGCCCGCGACCCAGCGCCTGGCCGCGCGCGCCGCCGTGGTCCGAACCGGGGCGTTTGGTCGGATGCATGGTCCCCTCGCTCGGGTCCTCGAAGAGCTTCTGGCGGGTTCGAATCCCGCGGATCGCGCGGTCGCTGCATGGGGCCTAGCCGCGTTGGACGTTCGCCGCGGCGCCGAGCTCCTCCGGGCCGAGGACCCGGTCGTGGTCACGGCGGCTGCGCGGGCGGCCCTGGTACCGGAGCTGGCGCTGGTCGCTGCGGAGCGGCTCGAACAGGAACGGAATCCTCAGCTACGAACGGCCCTGGCGATCTCCCTGGCGATGCGGGACGGGCGCGCGCGGGTCTCCACTGCCTCGCTGGTGGGGCTGGTCACCGCGGGTGGAGCGGCCGCTCCCCTCGCCGTTCGGGCGCTCACGGCCCGGGGTGACCCGAATGCTCGCGCCCAGGTCGAGCGCCTCCTCGAGAGCGATGTGATCGAGATCCGTGCCCACGCCGCCCTCGGCCTGGGCGACTCTCCTCTTCCCAGCGCAATGGGTCGGTTGGAGAGCGCGTACCGATTCGAACCGGATGCCGGCGTTCGGTACGCTCTGGTCGTCGCGCTCGGCCGGCGCCCCGAGGCAGCGCGCGCCCGCCCACTCCGGTTGGCCGCGGACCTGGACGTCGACGAGAGGGTGCGAGTGGCCGCGCGGGCAGCGCTCGCTGGCCAAGGGTCGTCACTGGAACCTGCGGGTCGGGGTTCGCTGTGGGCCAGAGTCGGCGATTCGACCGGCGGCCCTACGACAGCGGTGGCTCTGTCGGTGAGGCTCCCCAATGGATTGGCCCTGCCTGCGCTCCCCGATCCGGACGGTTTCGTCACCCTCGTGGGCCTGCCCCCCGGAGCGGTGCGGCTTCGGCTTGCGGAGCTTCCGCGGTCCGACAATCCTGGGACCCGGGATGCCTACCAAGGACCGCGCCCCCCGGACCCGCGCCCCCAACCCTGAGCGTTCCCCGTCCTTCGAAGACGAGGTGCGAGAGCTCGGGACCATCGTCGAGCGGCTGGAGAACGGTGACCTGCCACTCGAGGACTCGCTCGCCCTCTTCGAGCGCGGAGTCGCCCTCGCCCGAAATGCGCAGTCACGGCTCGATGCGGCCGAGAAGCGCGTGGAAGAGCTGCTGGGTTTCGACGAGGTCGGCAATCCCGTCACCCATGAGGTCTCGGAGGAGCAAGGTTGAGCGATCCACGAGGCATCGACCCCGACTCCACGCCCGCGGTGCGCGTCGTGCACACAGCGGCGGCGGTCGTCGTCGGCAACGAGATCCTCAGCGGGAAGGTCCGCGACACCAACGTCGTGGAGCTCGCACGCACGCTGCGTGGCCTGGGCATTCGCTTCTCTCGCGTGGTGGTGGTGGCTGACGACTGCGCGGAAATCGCCGCGGAGATTGCGGCCCTGCGCGCGAGCCACGACGTCGTGTTCACCTCGGGTGGGGTGGGTCCGACGCACGACGACCTTACGATTGCCGCCGCCGCCGCTGCCTTCGGGGTCGAGATCGTCATCTCCGAGGCCATGGCCGACATCCTGCGGGCTCACTATGGCGCACGCTGTCGGGACGAGCACCTGCGCATGGCTCGGGTACCCGCCGGCGCGTGGCTCGCCCGCGTACCCGACAGCCAGTGGCCCGCCATCGTGATGCGTGATGTCTGGTTGCTTCCAGGTGTTCCCGAGGTCTTTCGCGCCAAGCTCGAGGTCATTCGGGCGTGGCTTCGCGGTCCAGCACCGTTTTTTACGCGAGCGGTCTACCTCGCGACCGAGGAATCCGAAGTCGTTTCCGTCATCGATACGGTTGCGGCAGCCCATCCTCAGGTGGAGGTCGGCTCCTACCCGAGATGGGAACCCTCGGACCACCGCACCAAGATCACCTTCGATGCACGTGAGTCGCTGCTCGTCGAAGCGGCCTGTGCCGATCTCCTCGCTCGGCTGCCCGCCGGAGAGCCGGTCCGGGTGGAGTGAGCCGCCGCCGCTGGCGCCCCTGGCGGCCGTCAGCCGGTCGGTGACGGGACCCGCCAGCCTGCGCGGAGCACCGAGGGGGAGGCTCCCGTGGCTCGCAGCCCGAGGAATACGGCACGCATCGTGCAACGTCCCCCCTCCGATGACTCTTCCGGTCCCCCTCCTGCGCGGCGACGAACCCGTTCACCCTGCTGCAGTGGTTTCGCCGGGCCACGCCCGACGGCGTGGCGTTGCCGCCAGCTTCGGGGCCGAGGATCTCGACACCACCGGAGTCGGCGATCCGGTGCGGCTAGTGCTCGAGGTGATGACGGACGGTCGGGTTCGCAGCGGAGCGGCCGTGCGAGTGGAGGATCTCCTCGACGCGGCGGGGGGCGTCGGCGGGCTCCTCCGCGCAGACACCGCCACCCTCGTCGCCGTCGGCTTCACTCCTCGTGCTGCGCGACGCCTGGTCGCCGCCGTCGAGCTCGGCCGCCGCGCGCTTCAAGCGAGCGTTGCGGCCGAGATCGTTGGCTCGTACGACGCCGTCGTGCGATGGGCTCGCCCCCGTATCGCGCACCTCGACCACGAGGAAGTCTGGGTGCTGCTGCTCGATGGACGGAATCGGCTGCGGACGGCCGCGCGAGTGGCTCAGGGCGGTCTCCATGCCTGTGCACTGACGCCAGCCGACGTCCTGCGTCCGGCCATCCGTGGTGCCGCCAGCGCGCTCGTGCTCGTCCACAACCATCCGAGCGGCGATCCGGAACCGAGCGGTGAGGACGTCGCGATGACGCGCGCCGTGGCGGCCGCTTGCGAGGTCGTTGCCGTGCCCCTGCTCGACCACGTCATCGTGGCGCGCGACGGGGCAGCCTCTCTCTTCGGTCGGGGCCTCGTTCCACGGGTGCGGTGAGCCCGCACCAGCCAGACCGCTCGGCGGCGAGTCTCGCCGTAGAGGGCAGGACCCCCCTTCTTGTCCCACCGACGGGCCGGTTGACTCGAAGGGGTTCACCCGTCGCCCATGGTCGGCCTGCATGGGGTCGAGTATCGTGGACGAAATGGGTGTGCTTGAGCTCCACTACTCCGCCAAGACGGACGTTGGTCGCCAACGGGACCACAACGAGGACAATTTCCTCGTCGACAAGAAGCTGTCGCTGTTCCTGGTCTGCGATGGCATGGGCGGGCACGCCGCTGGCGAGGTGGCGAGCGCGTTGGCCGTACGGGTCATCCACGAGGAGATCAAACGCGAACAGGACCTGTTTCAGGACTACGTGGCGGCGAAGACCGGTGTGGACCGTGTGACGAAGCGGGACATCACCAACATGCTCGAGTTCGCGGTCAATCGAGCCTCGGCACGGGTCCACGCCGAAGCGGTGAGGGACCCAACGAAGCGAGGAATGGGGACCACCCTCGTGCTCCTGCTCATCCTCGGGCAGCAGGCCTTCATCACCTACTGCGGCGACAGCCGGGTCTACCTCCTGCGAAATAGTGTGCTCGAGCAGCTGACCCAGGACCACACCGTCTACAACGAGCTCATCCGGCGCAAGAAGCTCTCCCGAGAACGGATCGAGGAGATCGCGCCGAAGAACGCGATTACCCGGGCCGTCGGCGTGTTCGACCACGCCGAACCCGAGTCGCTCGTCATCGACGTCATCAGTGGTGACCGCTTCCTGCTCTGCTCGGACGGATTGAGCGGCTACTTCGAGGATCAGCTCGAACGTCTCGGCACGCTCCTTTCGGAGCCGGCCGAGGAGCATGTCGTCGAAAGCCTGGTCGAGGCCGCCAATGAAGCCGGCGGCAAAGACAACATCACGACGATCGTGGTCACGGTCGGTGACGCCGCCGCTCGAGACGAGACACGAGCGCGTCGGATCCAGCTTCAACGCGACATTCTCGCCCGAATGCCGCTCTTCCGTCCGCTCAACGACCTGGAAATCCTGCGTCTTCTTCAGGTCACCGACATTCGGTCCTTCAAGGACGGCGAGGTGGTGATCCAGGAGGGCGAGAAGGGCGAGGACCTGTTCATCGTGCTCGCTGGCGAGGTGAAGGTCCGCAAGGGCGAGACCGATCTCGCCCGCCTCAAACCGGGCGAACATTTCGGGGAGATGGCGCTCATCCGCAGCCAGCCTCGCTCCGCGACGGTGGTGAGCAATGGCGATAGCGAGCTCATCGTGCTGAGCCGCTCGGAGTTCTTCGAGATCCTCCGCAAGGAACACCAGCTCGCGGTCAAGCTCCTCTGGCAGTTCACAGGCGTGCTGGCCGAGCGCCTTGCCCAGACCAATCGCGAGCTCGGTCACGCCCGAGAGGAGCTTGCCGCCGAGGACATCACGGCGGAAATGTTCGAGGAGGATGATGACGACAACCGCAAGACACTCGTCGCCCCCTCCATCGCACCGACGAAATAGCGGCGAGTCCGATCGCCGATCCTGCCACGCCCCAGCGCCTGGCCAGCGAGAGGCCGGCTCACCAACGGACGAGCCTCAACGCCCATACGGCCAAAGGGCCGAAGGCTTGGCGTTGCCTGTCGGCCACTTGGTCCGTTGACAGTTTCGCCCCGGCGCCGGTAGCGTCGCACCGCACAAGGCGGCGAGAATGGGCCGGAAACGGGCGATAGGCTGGGCAGGCTGGCGGTGGGGAGGGGGTTTGGCGCCCGCCATGCTCACGCTGGCACTCACGCCACCTGCGCATGCGGACGAGCCCATCCGGGCCGGCGAACCCCGTGTCCTCAGCGAGCCCGCCGAGCTCATGCAGGTCATCGACGCGTTCGACACGGGAGACGTCTTCGATGTCTCGCTCTCGCTCGGATTCCAGCAATCCTCGAAGACCGCCAGGATCCGCCGCGAGACGTTCATCGCCCAACCCGGACTGACGACAGGCGATTTCACCAGTGACAGGCTTGATGTCGCCAAATACGCCGAACGGACGAGCCGCCTCCTTACTCGGCTCGACCTTGGCGTCTACCGCGATATCGCGGTCTACGCGCGGATGCCCATCATTCTCGCGAACAAGCGTGAGCTAAAGACGATCGAGGGAGGCGAGGACAGTCAGGAACTGACGCTCCGCGGCGAGCCTGGGGAACAACTCTTCGGCCTGCCCTTCCAGTCGCCGACCCGTAGCGGCATCGAGTATCTCGCGTTCGGACTCGAGTTCGCGCTGATGAACCAAGCGCGCAACCGGGTGCGTCCGACGTGGATCGGTGGCATCGAGGCGCGCCTCAACGTTTCCGAACCGATGCACGCCTGCAACGCGTCCCCGGATGCTCTCAACCAGACCGACTCCCCGAATCAGGTCAAGTGCGCGCGGCCGTCGGACTACAACCGCAACGGTGTGGATGGTGATGCGGTCGGACCGGACGGAGTGAACCTCGAAGGGTTGTTCACGTCGAACCCGGAAGCCGGTGTCAGCCGGGGGGTGACGGGCCTCCAGGTCTATAGCCTGGTCAGCAAACGCGTGAAGTACGTGGAGCCCTACGGTGGTTTCCGTGCCCTCTTCGAGTTCCCAACGGAGAAGAGCGATTTCGGTCTGACCGACTTCGAAGGGTCGCTCGTCAACCACCCCCCGCTCCGGGGCCACTTCATTGCTGGCATGGCCGTCATTCCTTGGGAGATCCGCGAGCGGTACCAGCGATTGACGTTCGACGTACGTTTCGTGGGGACCTACGTCTCGGAGGGGAGAGACTACTCGGAGCTGTTCGACGCGCTCGGTTCGAGCGATGCCCGCAGCCTGCGGCGTCCGCTCTACTCGGGGTATCAGCGCAACCCCGACTTCATCGACCCTGACGCTCGAGACTACCCCGACGACCCCACCGTGAGCCAGCAGACGGCCTCGGTCGTCGACCCCGACTCGAAGCGAGTCTACTTCACGGGAATCACCGACGTACAGCAGCACGCCGAGTTCAGCCTGAGCGGACAGCTCACCTGGCAGGCCGGGGAATTCGTCAAGTTCAACCTTGGCCTCGGGTACCAGTACGTGCAGCCGCATTTTCTCACCTTCGACGCGGCCTGTAACCCGGACTTCTCCGGTGACCTTTATGGGTCGGGTCCTTGTCGCGTCAGCAGCACCGGTGACCTCGGCGGGACGCTCTCCGCGACCGGGATCCCCAATCCGAACTATCGGCGTTCCCTCAACTCGCCGGGGTATCGCTTCAAGGCCGACAACGCGAACCTGGTCGACGGCTGGATCAACGTCAGCGTGATGTTCTGATCCGCCGCCCTGGCGTCGCGCGACCGGAGGGGTCCCGCCCATTCCGTCCCGGGTGGGCTCGACCCGAGCCCGACGGGACGAGGGCGCAGCCGAGGGACTCGGCCAAGCATCCTGCGAGGTGAAAGCCGACCGTTTCCGCGATAGGCTCCGCGCATGTCGCGACGCTGGGTGGCCCTGCTCGCCGTTGCACCGGTGCTCTGTGCTGGTTCGCCCGCAATCGCGGACGAAGCTCGCGCGGTGCTGCTGCCGACCACGGTCGTGACGGACCCATCCCCGATCGCGCGCCCGCGCCGCGACCCGGACCAAGATGCAGCCCGTTTGGGGGATGCTGCCCACGAGCTCGACCGCGTCCTCGAGGAGGCCGTCCAGGATCTCGGCCTCACCCTGGAGCTTGACGCCGCGTCGCGGAGCACCACCGGGACCGCGGAGGCAGATCTCGTATCGACGGTGAGGACCGCGTGGATCATCGCCCCCGAGGTGGCTCTCGAGCGGGGCGCGCTCGTCGTTCGGATCGCTGCCGTAGCTCCGGGATCCAAGGTGGTCCTCTCGCGACGGGAGCGAGTCGATCTTGACGCGCTCGAGGTGACCGCCATGCACCTCCTGCGTGATGTCGTCGATGCGGGGAACGGCCAACAGGCATCGCCGCCCGCGCCCTCACCCGTCCTCGCCCAACCTGCGGGGCGCACCCATTCGGCGGGGCGAACGATCCTCGCGCTCCACGGCACCGCGCTCGGCGGCTACGCTGGCTACTCTGTGCAGCGCGCGAGCGGCAGCAACGACGCGCGTCTCACCTACCCCTTGACCGCGCTCGGGGCGGGTATCGGCCTCGGGGCATCGATGATCGTCAGCGAGGAATGGGAGCTGGGCGTCGGTGATGCCTGGTACTTGGCGGCCGGCGGGTACTGGCCGGGTGCTGCGGGGCTCCTGCTGGCGCGCGGGTACGACGTTGAGCCGAGTGGTGATCGGTACCTCTATGGACTGATCGGCGCATCCGGGGGCATCTCCCTCGCCGCGGTGGGGTTGGCCTTCGGCC
Organism: Polyangiaceae bacterium; assembly: GCA_016933275.1. Taxonomy (GTDB): domain Bacteria; phylum Myxococcota_A; class Polyangia; order Polyangiales; family Polyangiaceae; genus JAFGBI01. Next base: position 16,405 of record JAFGBI010000307.1, read on the forward strand.
ACATCGAAGGGGGCGGGGCAACGCTCGCGCACACGGGGGGAGCCTTCGGGACGGCTCTCGGCGGCCTCGTGCAAGCGGGGATCGCCGGCACGACGAGGGACCCGCTGTACCTGGGACTCGGCTACGGTGCGATCGCGGGCGCCGTCGTCGGGGGAGTGGCAGGCACGCAGTACCACGGATCCTCGACTCGCGTCCTGTTCATCGATCTCCTAGCGGGCTTGGGGGGCCTCGGGGGAGCGGCGCTTGGGAGCTCCCTGATGGTGGGTGACGAGCAGACCCCGGCCGAAACCCGCGGTTGGATCGCGTGCATCGCGGCGGGCACGGTGACTGGGGCTGCCGTTGGCATCTTCGCGACGAGGCCCCGTTCGCAGAGCGCGGGGGCCCCACCGACGACCAGCGTTCTGCCGTATGGCGGCGTCATTGCCGAAGGGACCTCGGTCGATGCCCCTCCGTTTCTCGGAGCTGGGATCCAGGGCATGTTCTGACGATGGAACGCCATGTCGTCGCCACCGAGGACGCGGGGACGCGCGTAGACGTGCTGGTGGCCCGGCTCATACCCGCTCTCTCTCGCCGGCGAGCCGCGGCGCTCTGCATGGCGGGTGCCGTCACGATCGACGGCCGCTCGGCATCCAAGGGAGACTCCGTGCAGGCAGGTGTCGAGATCGCCGTTCTGCTCCCGGGGTCCTGTTGTCCCCTAGCGGATCCGGACGCCCCCCTCACCATCGTGCTCGAGCGTCCCGATCTCGTAATCGTCGACAAGCCAGCCGCGCAGCCGACGGCCCCGCTTCGCCACGACGAGCGCGGCACGCTCGTCAACGCGCTCCTCGGGCGTTTCCCCGACCTGGCCGACGTCGGCTTCGGGGGCTTCGAGCCCGGGATCATTCACCGTCTGGACAACCATACCTCGGGGCTCGTGATCGCGGCGCGGCGTCCGGAGGCCTTCGCGCGGCTGCGGGTTGCGATCACCCGGGAGCTGCTGGAGAAGCGCTACCTTGCCATCGTCGAGGACCACGGCCTCGCCGAGACGGGCGTGGTGACGGGTCTCATCGTCCCCGATCCGAAGAGCGCGCGGCGGGTCAGGGTCGTGCCTCCCGGCAGCCCGGCGCGGGGCGCGCGTCCGGCGACGACACGATGGGGTGTGGTATCCCGGCGCGGCGGACTCGCGTTGCTCGAGGTCACCGCTCCGCGCGCCGTGCGCCACCAGATCCGGGCCCACCTCTCCGAGGCGGGCCATCCCATCCTCGGGGACGCGCTGTACGGCGGTTCCATTCACTCAGCCCTCTCCGGTCGCCACGCCCTGCACGCGAGCCAGGTGTGCTGGGTGGGGGATGCTGTCGTCTCCGCCTTCGCGGCGGTCGCCCCGCTCCCCCCGGAGCTGGAAGCCCTGCTCTGAGCGAGTGCGTCGAGGTGCAGCGCCGCCCGCTGTGCCGAAGGCTAGAGAGAGGAAACCGTCCCGTTGCGATGGTACCGAGGCTTGCGCGGGCCTCCGCTTGGGTTGCGGGTGACGCTCGCGTCGTGAAGGGCCGCTCCCAGCCGCGTTCGAGCGTCACGGATGCTGGGGGGATTGGTCGAGACCCAGGGCTTCCGGAAGGCCGAACATCACGTTCATGTTCTGCATCGCCGAACCGGCCTGACCCTTCACCAGGTTGTCGATGTGGCTGATGACACGGAAGATGCCTGTTCGGTCATCGCACGCGACGGTCACGATGGCGCGGTTCGAGCCCCGAACATCGCTGGTACCCACCGACTCCGTGTAGTCCCGGACGTGCAAGAACGGCTCGTTCGCATAGGTGTCGCGGTAGGTGGCGAGGACCTGGGCCTGAGTCACCCCCGAGGGGAGGCGGCCGTACAGGGTGGAGAGGATCCCGCGCACCATGGGCACCACCTGCGGCGTCATCGTCACGCGAATGGTCGATCCCGCGATCCTTCCGAGTTCCCGCTCGATCTCCATGACGTGCTGATGGCCGGTCAGGCGATACGCGTTGGAGTTGTCATAGCGTTCCGGGAAGTGGAAGCCAGCGGTCGGCTTCTTCCCACCGCCAGACACGCCGGTCTTGCAGTCACAGACCAGCCCCTCGAGCTCCACGAGGCCGTGTTCCACGGCCGGTGCGAATCCGACGATACAGCTCACCGCGAAGCAACCGGGGTTTCCGACCACCCGCGCCTTCGCGATCTCGGTGCGGTGGAGCTCTGTCAACCCGTAGACGCTTTCTCCGAGGAGCTCCGGCGCACGGTGGACAGGGTCGCGATGGATGCGTCGAGCGTACTCTGCGTATAGCTCGACCGAGTCGAACCGGTAGTCGCCGGAGTAGTCGACGACGCGCCGTCCTGCCGCCACCTCGACCGGCGCCGAGGTTTGACCCACACCGTCCGGAGTCGCACAGAAGGTGACGTCGGCGTCGGACCCTAGCGCCTCGGCCGAGTCCGGGGCCACGATCACCTTGTCGCAGTGGCCGCGGAGGTAGGGCCACTGGTCTGACAGGCGCTTGCCCACCCCTTCGACATCGACGAGCGTGACCAGTCGAGCCTCGGGGTGGCGGAGCATGAGCTCCACCAGGCCGATCCCACCATATCCTCCTGCTCCAATCAGCTTGACGCGCACCATCGCTACCTCAAAGAACTTCGCCGGTTCGACCCGCCTCGAGCCGCGGTGGGCCCTTGGTAGCACCTGAGCCGCGCGCGGCAACGCGGCCGGCCCTGGTGAGGCGGGGAATGGGACCCGGCCGCGGGATGCCGCTCGTGGGACCAGCTCGGAGCGCCTTGATTCGCCCCTCTGTCCAGCAGCGGCCCGCCGATCGAGCCGCGGTCCCGCCCCACCCGATCCCAACGTGACGTTCCGTCCGTCCTTGGACTAGCTTGCGGGCATGAGGCACGTCAAAGGACCGATGACCCTGCCGTCCGAAACAATGCGGCGCGGCATTCCCTTGGCGATCGTCGTTGCTGTCCTCGCGTCCGCCTGCCGCGCGACGACCCCGAGCGCGCCGCGCGACGACGCGAGCACGGCGCCTCCGGATCCCTCGGCCATGGCCCCATCCTCGGCGGGCGCCCCCCTGGCTTCACCGAACCCTCCCCAGGCGAGCAGTTCGTCCACACCCAGCGCCCAGCCGGAGGATGCTGTGCTCCCGTTTCCCTATCCCACCGTGCCCACGACCGCACGAGGTGGGGAATCGGTCCTCGTCCCACCCGCACGCTGGGTGCGCAACGCTGGTGCTGGTGGCGCTCGGACCCAGTCCTTCGTGTACTTTCTGGCGCGGATGGTGGCCCCTGGCGCGGCCGCGTCCGTCGTACAGGTTGCGGGGGGTTCATTGGAGGCCGTGCCGAACGCGGTCATCATCCCCCTTCCGCGCGGGGAACGCGCCACCGTTCGCGATCTCGTGCTGACGGTTTGGGCAACGGGCACCGGAATGCAGCGGGCCATCGTGGTCAAGGGTGGTACCCCGGAGTCGCCACGCGTGGCCTACCTCGATATCGACTACGACCAGCCGTCCGGGGCCGGCAAACGCGCCGAGACGATCCCCCCCGGCAGTTTTCGGCGGCTGTCGACCGCGGGCGACGTGGGGACGTCGATCGAGTGCGATGAATCGGGTCGGCGGGTGCACTATGTTCTCGTCCATCGAACCACGGAGCATTGGCTCGGTCTCGGCTTCGGCGGCCGGCTCCGTCCGCTCGAACCCAGCCGTTGCCGTCCGATGCCTCTTCTGCCGAGGATCGAGGCGGGGCCGCTCCTGGTGCCCGTGCTTGGCGTGATGACCCCCGCGCGCGCGCGCGCGTACGAAGCAGACATCGGGCGGGTCTTCGTGCGCTACGAAGCGGACGAACGTGACCACGACTCCGCCGTTGGCATCGTGGACGTCGTCGTCGAATAGGCGCGATCGGCCCGAAACCAGAGCTGCGATGTCGGGAGTGGATGCTGGGGGCAATTGTGGGTGAAGGTGTCCGTACGGGCGCGCTCGCCCTGCACGGGATCATCCTGCGGAGGACGGCTGCCGTCGGCAGACGGATCGGGCTTCCTCCGCAGCGCGAGCCAGGACACGGGTGCCGGTTGGGTCGAATGACAGCTTCGCGATGCCGTGTTACGCTGTCTAGCGTTGCGCGAAGCTCGCTTCGCTGCCAGAGGTCGACGTCATGGCTCACGAGCGCCTTGTCTATGTCACATCCTCGATCGTTGGCTTGCTGCTGGCGGTGGTCATGGTGGCGAGCTGCGGGGGCAAGAACGAGGATTCTCCGCCCCCAGCGGAGCGAGAGAACCCCGACGAGGGTGACGCCGGCGATCGTGACGTGCCGCCGCTGATCCAACAGGACGACTGTGACACCCCCGGCGAGGTGACCGAGTGTACGGTCTACTTGCCCGAGATCGATGGTGTCACGAGCTGCTTTCATGGGCAGCAGGTCTGCGTGCCGCAGGACGACGGGTCTGGCGAGTGGTCGGATTGCGCCGACGAAGAGACGGTGAGGGAGATGCTCGACGAGATGGGCGACCTTGACTGAGCTTCGAACCTGTTCCCTCCGGTCTGCCTCGGCGATTTCGCACGGTCTCGGTCCCACCTCGGGCGCTCCCGTCCTCGACCCTCCACCGCCGTTGGACCTGGGGGCACCGACCCCGAGCTGGCACTGGTCCGGATCTCGACCAAGTCATTCGCCGCCTTAGGGAAATCCGCGCTGGGCGGACCCGCTAGACCACCGATCAGGTTGCCCACAGCGACGGCAGCGCCGAAGACGCGTCCATGGGAGGCGAGGACGCGTTTCCAGCGCTGCCTCTGGTGAGGTCTGCTGCCGGTTTGGTGCTCTAGGTCATTGATTTGACGCAGCAATCAATCTGATTGCTGCTCTAGCCGCGGCTCCCGCCATCGCTCCTTCCGTCACCGCATCCCGCGCGAAGCGTCCTCGTCCGATCCGAGGCGGCCGTCGTCCGAGCACCGCCCGGGCCGCATCCGATCACCGGCGCGAGGTCGGCGGAACGGACGGCACCCGCTGCCCCACCTGGCTCGATCGGGCACGCTCCTCGGCGATCCCGGCGAGGAGGCCGTCGAGCAGGACTTCGTCGCGCCGGATAAGGGCCAGGCGCAACAGGCGAATCCGCGGATCCGAGGGGTCGAGCTCCTCGAGAACGATGCGAGCCTGCTCGATCTTGGCGTCGATACGGACACCTCGGTCGAGCGTAGCCTGGGCGCTCGGGACCATGGACGGTGTGGGGCGACGTGCCGCACAGTACCGCACCTCCGACCGGCCCTCGTCATGGGCCTCGGTCTTGGGATCCGGAGTGGAGGGGTTGTCGCGGTGACGGATCATGAACCGACCTATGTCTGCAACGAGTGCAATGCAGGAACCATTCCCGATCTGGCGGCGAGGAGGGGACCCTGGGGTCTCTGCCGTTCTTTCGGCGAACGATCCTTGGACCCGGTGACGCAAAGGGGGTTTGGGGGGACCCAACGTCCCGCCCTGGCACGCTTCCGCGACTCGGGCGTCATGCCCCACGAGCCGTCCGCGCTCTGTGGCTTGACCCCCTCCCAGAACAGCGCGAAGCCTTGCCGAGAGGAGGTGGATCGTGGCGAGTGAGCAGAACGGACGACACGAAGCGAACGACGTAACCGTGATGCCGGTGGTGCCCGACTCACTGGGGGTAAGCCCCTTGCTCTTGGCGCTGCTGCATGTCGCGTCCCTCCTGGACTTCGCGGACGACGAGACGGTGGAAGCAGACGCCGCGAACGGCGCCCTCGAGCATGTGGAGCTCTACGTTCAGCGGCTCACCACTGCCCAACTCGAGGCGATCCAAGCCGATCTCGACCGGATCGAGGAGTTCGGTGCCGAGCACGGATGGCCTGAGGAGGTGACGGACTTCGTGGCCGACTTCCTCTACAATTGCGGGCTCGGCGACGAAGAAGACGACTCGCCGGGGGACGAGGACGCTTGAGGTCCGACGAGGGCCGAGCGCTCGAGCTCCACCACCTCGCGCTCGGCGCGGCAGACGTCGAGCGCGTGGCCGCGTTCTACCGTGAGGTGTTTCGGCTCCACGAGCGCACCCGCTACCACACCGAGGCGGGCCTGCTCCGTAGCATCTGGCTCGATCTCGGGAACGTTATCCTCATGATCGAACGAAGCGCTGAAGCCCCGCGGCGCGTCGATGGCGTCGGCCGGGGACCCTTCCTGCTGGCGTTTCGGATTGAGGCCGCCGAGCGCGATGCGTGGGAAGCCCGAATGGCAGCTGCCGGAGCGGCCATCGAAGCCCGGACGCTCCACACCTCCTATGCCCGGGATCCAGAGGGGAACCGGGTGGCCGTGAGTGCATTCCCCGAGCGGTGCGCGGGCGGATCCGGGTGATGTGTGGACCGATCGTGGCTAGTCGAACGGATCGCGCCCGGGGGCGAGGGGTTCGGGCGGACAGAGGAGGGGCAGGTCGTGTTCGTTGCCGGCGCGCTGCCCGGGGACCGAGTGGTCCCAGAGACCGTTGAACGACACCGCGGCTTTCTCCGCGCGACCCGCTGGCGGCTCCTTGCCCCCGGCCCCGATCGGGTGGACCCGCCCTGTGTGGTCGCGGACGACTGCGGAGGGTGCGACCTCATGCGGCTCGCCCGTCCGGCCCAGCTCCGCGTGAAGGGCGAGATCCTCGCGGACGCCATGCGACGAACGGGGAAGCTCCCCGACCAGGAGCCGATCCCCCCCGTTGTCACCGCGGGCGACCCGTTCGGCTATCGGCACCGCGCACGTCTGCACCTCGCCGGCGACAAGACGGTCGGCTTTTTTGGACGGCGATCCCACGATCTGGTGGCGCTGGAACGATGCCCCGTTTGCACGCCCCTCGTGAACGCCGGCATCGAGGCCTTGTGCCGAGCTCCTCCCGGAAGCCTGGCCGCCCTCGAATCGATCGAGCTGAGGGCTGCCCCCGCGGGGGAGCCCTTGGTTGCCTGTGGGCGGGCGCACCCCGGGGCCGAAGCCTCCGGCCTGCGGGCTCTCGAGCGCACCTTTGCCGGTCTTGGTGCTGCGTGGGTGCTCGGTGCTTCCCAGGGTCCGGTTCCCGAACAACGATTCCCGCTCCCCAGCGGGGCGGAGCTTCGACTCGGCCCGACGACGTTCTCCCAGGTGAACTGGGCGATGAACGAGCGGATGGTCGCGGATGTGGTCGAAACCGCGATCGGTCTCCGTCTCGCCACCTTCGCGGATCTCTACGCTGGGGCTGGCAATTTCTCGCTCCCCCTCCTCTCCGCAGGTCTGGACGGCGTGGCGGTGGAGCGGTCGTCCGAGGCGGTGGCGCTCGCTCGTGCCTCGGCGGCAGCCGCTCGCCTCGACGCGAGCCGGTTTCAGGTGGGCAGCGCCGAGGCGTTCGCGCAAGCGATGGTGTCGCGTCGCGAGCGAACCGATCTGGTCCTTCTCGATCCTCCACGCGCCGGAGCCAGGCCCCTGCTCCGGACGGTGGCGAGGCTCAGGCCTCGGCTCGTCGGGCTCGTTGCCTGCGATCCCGTGTCACTCGCGCGCGACCTCAGGACTCTGCTCGAACTCGGTTTCTGCTTGCGCGGCATCACCGCGTACGATCTCTTTCCACAAACCCACCACGTCGAGGCCGTCGCTTGGCTCGACGGTACAGGGTCGAGCCGGCGAATGATCCGGTGACCGGAGATCGCTCGAGGCAGGATTTGGGTCAGTAGGGCAGCGCCAGTACCTTTCCGGTCACCTCTAGCTCTGTGGCTAGGGGGCTTCGTCCCATCAAGGCCACACTCCGGGCATCGGGCTGGCTGCCGCCGACGGTGATCAAGAAGCGACCCGGCTCGAGCAGCCGAGCTCCGGTCTCGTCGATCAGAGACAGGTCCTTCGGGGTGAGGGTGAAGGTGACCTGGCGGCTCTCGCCGGCCGGGAGGTGAATGCGGCAGAACCCGCGCAGCTCGCGCAATGGCACGCGACAGGACGAGTCGAGATCGGTCACATAGAGCTGAACGACCTCGTCGCTCGCGCAGCCGCCCGTGTTCGTGATGGTGGCGCTCACCTCTACCGAATCCCCCGCTGCGATCCGGGGGGCGGAGAGGGCGAGCTCGGAATACTCGAACGTCGCGTAGGAGAGGCCGAACCCGAACGGGAAGAGTGGTTCATTCCGGGCGTACCGGTAGGTGCGTCCTTCCATCGAGTATTCGACCATCGGCGGGACGTGGTCGATACTGGCCGGGAAGGTGACCGGTAGACGTCCGGCGGGGCTGACGCGCCCGAAGAGCACGTCCGCGATGGCGATCCCACCCTCGCCGCCCGGGTACCAGGCGTCGATGATGGCGCCGACGTGCTCAACGGCCCAGGTGATGGATAGCGGGCTGCCCGCGAGCAGGACCAAGACCGTGGGCTTGCCGAGCTCCACGATCTCCTCGAGCATCCGCTGCTGCAGGCCCGTCAGGGCGAGGTCGGCCTTGTCACCGCCCACGTCTTCGTTGCCGACATCGCCCTGCTCGCCCTCGATCTCGGCGTTGAGCCCCAGGCACAGGACGACGACTGACGACCGCTCTGCCACGCTCCTGGCCTCCGCGAGGTGACCGTCCGGGTTGTGCCCCTCGATGGCGGTTCCGGCGTGGTTGCAGCCTTGGGCGTAGAGCACCCGCGTCTTCGGCGAGACCGCGGCGCGGATCCCTTCGAGGGGAGTCACGGCACGTGACGGGATGCCGAAGTAGTTGGCGACCAGCACCTTGTGGTCATACGCGTTGGGCCCGATGACCGCGATACTGTCGATGTCGGGGGACAGCGGCAGCAGGTTGTCTGCGTTCTTGAGGAGCACGATCGAGGCACGGGCGCTGTCGAGCGCGAGGGCCCGATGGGCGTCGCAATCGTTGACCTCGTACGGGATTGCGGCGTAGGGCACCTGGTCGGGGGGATCGAACATACCGAGCCGGATCCGGGCCGCGAAGAGGCGCTCGACGGCGCCATCGAGATCGGTCTCCGTGATGAGGCCGCGCGCCAGTGCGTTCGGGACATGCTCGAACGTGCAGCCGCAGTTGAGGTCGCACCCGCTCCGGAGCGCGAGCTGCACCGATTCGGCAGGCCCCGCAGTCAGGTGGTGGCTCTCGTGGAAATCCCGGATCGCCCAGCAGTCGCTGACGACGTAGCCGGAGAACCCCCACTCATCGCGGAGGATCTTCTGGAGCAGCGTCGGGCTGCCGCAGCACGCCTCGCCGTTGACCCGGTTGTAGGCGCTCATTACGCTCTGGACCTTCGCCTCCGTGACGCAAGCGTGAAACGCAGGGAGGTAGGTCTCGCGGAGGTCCTTGGGGGTGACCACGGCGTCGAACTCGTGCCTGAGGTGCTCCGGTCCGCTGTGCACGGCGAAATGCTTCGCCGTGGCCACGAGCTTCAGGTACCTGGGATCGTCACCCTGGAGCCCCTTGATGAAGGCAACCGCGAGCCGCGAGGTGAGGAAGGGGCACTCCCCGTAGGTCTCGTGGCCTCGGCCCCAACGGGGGTCGCGGAAGATGTTGATGTTTGGGGTCCAGAAGGTGAGGCCCTTGTATGCCCCACGGTCGCCTTGGCGGACGTACTCGTGGTGCTTGGCGCGGGCCTCATCGGAGATGACAATGGCCACGCGGTGGAGCCGCTTGGCGTCGAACATGGCCGCGAGCCCGATCGCCTGCGGGAACACGGTGGCGACGCCCGCGCGCGCCACCCCGTGGAGGCACTCGTTCCACCAGTTGTAGGAGGGGATCCCCAGCCGAGGGACACCGGGTACCTCGTGGAGCAGCTGCTTCGTCTTCTCCTCGATGGTCAGGCGGGAGACGAGATCCTTGGCGCGATCACGAACGTCGAGCTCGGGGTTCTGGAAGGGAAGGGTGGGGCTCGGTATCACGGCTCTCAGAACCGGTCGGGGAAGGGGGAGAAAAGAAGGGGAAGGCCGACCGCTGCCCGGCATAGGGCCACGAGCCGGACCTCGGGTCAACCAGTAGACTCAGGGCCCGAGAGGTGCGCATACTCGCCCGGTCGTCGGAGCATCCCGAAGTGAGCCGCACCATGACCAAGCGCACGAACCTCCTGCCGCTCGGCCCATCCACCGGGTCCTTCGGGTCCTTGTGCCTCCTGCTGGCGACGGTTGCTTGCGCACCCGGGTCCGCCTGGGACGACGAGCCAGGGCGCTACGAGAGGAAGCCGGGGTGCATCAACGCTTGCTACTACGATCCGTTCCAGCACGACCTCGAGGACGGCCGGGTCGACTACGCGGTGGATTGCGCAGCCGCCGAGGAGGGCACGGAGTTCTACCCGCTCAGCATCTGGAGCATGGAGAGCAACGGGTTCGCGTCCAACATGTACGGCTACTACGACTGGACCACGCCGTACAGCTACGTCGTTTCCGCGCAGTGGCAGCCCCCGGCGAACGCGACGCTCGAATGGCCAGGGGGCGCCCTGGAGCCTGGCGCGCCCCCCGAGGTGGGCAACGTTCCCCGCTGCATCGGTGACGATACGAACGGCGTGTTTCATCTCTTCGGCGGACCGTTCCACGAGTGGGGCGGCGGCGTCGGGCGGGGGATGAAGTGCATGAATCGGTCGTCCCTCCTCGGCGAGATCAAGGTCGGCGAAGACACGTTCGTACCGCCCGATGAGGCGGCCACCTACAACAAGACGGACGTCTCCTGCGGCGAGGGCCCCGACATCCAAGGGGTGGTCTCCGGAGGGGCCTGCGCGCTGCTGGATGCCGATGACGACGACACCGTGCGGTTGATCAAATCAGCCTGTCCGGACCGCGACCGCAAGGCGCAGGAAGAGGGACGGGAGAGCGCGGGCGAGGAGGAGTTTCTCCTCGGCATGACCCTCGATATGAGCGAGTGGGAAGGCATCAGCTTTTGGGCTCGGCGGAGCCCCAACAGCCAGCCCGGGATTCGCGTCGCCGTGGGCGATAGGTTCACCGACGACGATCTTCGCTACCTCCAGTACCACATCAACCCCGGTTCGAAACCCCTCTGCGAGCGCAGGCGGGAGTGCGGGTGCAACAACAGCCGTCCCTGCACGGAGAACCAGAGCCCGGTCGCAGGCGTCTATTGTGAAGAAAACGGTGACTGCAACTTTGGTCAGAATGCCAGCCAACAATGGTGCGTCGACGGGCGATGTCGTTGCTCGCGTGACCAGGAATGTCCCTACGGTTGGTGCGACTTCTCCGAAGGCGGAAAATACGGCGATTCCGAGGCGCTGGACGGCTTCTGTCGCGCCATGTCCTGGTGCTACGATCCCGAGATCGATCCCGCGCCGGATTCCTGGGTTTCCGCGGGCGGCCTCCAAGTCTTCCCGCCCTGTCGAAAGGTTGAGGACTGCACCGATGGCGCGGTGTGCGAACCCGCGCCCTACGGCGGTGCGAGCCAGCGTATCTGCCGGTCGCCTGGCGATCCCAAGGCCGTGAACCGCATCACCTACCCCCAGTGCGGCGAAGCCCAGTGCAACGCATTCTATAAGCCATTCCAGGTGGGCGACGCCCAGTTCAACGGCCGCGAGTGCACACCCTTCTCCTATCGGGGGAGCGTGTCCGACAGCTTCTGCTTCAACCCCGGCGAGGATCCGGATCCGCCCGAGGGCGTCGACCTCTGCGGCGACTTTTGGCTATCGCCCGTGTACCTTACGACCGAGTGGCAGTTCTACAAGGTGCCGTTCACCGAGCTCCATCAGCAGGGATGGGCCAAGGAGCAGTACGAGTTCGATCTGACGTCCGTGTCGGTGGTGCGCTTCACCTGGGACCGTGGCTGGATCGACTACTGGATCGATGACGTCCGATTCTATCGCGACCAGCGCTGACCCACCAACGGGGTTGGCACCCCAGCGCGACTGCCGCGTGCCTGCGAGCGAGAGCACCGAGCAGGTTGCCGACAGCAACGGCAGTGCTGGAAAAGCGTTTGTGCGAGGCGAGGACGCGTTTCCAGCGCTGCCCCTGGAGAGGTCTGCTGTCGGTTCGGTGCTCAAGGTCGTTGATTCGACGCAGCAATCAACCTGATTGCTGCTCTAGGGCACCGAGTAGGTTGCCCACAGCGACGGCGCCGCGGGAAGCGCACTCCAAGTAAACTCCAGGCTCGCCCAATCGGCTCTGTTGAGCGGGGCCCGGAGCCCGGGGGCCCGGCTTGGGTCCCTGTGCAGGGTGAGGGGTCCGCGCCGCCCGGGTTCCATGCCGCGTTGGGATGTGGTGATGTGGGGTGCGCTTCCCGCTGCGCCCTTGCGGAGACCTGCGCCCAGTTCGGTACCCCGCGCCCTTGCCCACCGGCGCACGCCATGCAGGGTCCGGAGGACGCGGGTCTTCAGGTCGTCGATCTGCCGCAGCAATCAACCTGATCGCCGTCCTAGGGAGCCCCCGCCACGAAAGGAGGGTAGAAATGCGCGATCCCTGGGCCAGATCAACCGCGGCGCGGTTCGATCCTTGGGCGGTCGACCCCTTCTGGTCGGGAGGAGCCGCGGGAGACGAGAAGTAACGCTTTGGCTTGGACGGGGCTTTTGGTACTAGCCGACCTCGGCTAGAGTGCGCTCGGTCCCGAGACGCGGTGGTGCGGACGTACCGGCTCCGTTTGCGGGATTGCCGTTTGGACGCGGCGATCAGCCAGGACAAAGTGGATGAGGCATAGATCGGAACACCCGGCTACGGGAGGCGGCGACCTGTTCGCGCGCCGGTGGCCAAGCCGGTCGCTGGGTATCCGTCCATCGGCTCGGTGGCTCACCGTGGCGTGGCTCGTGACAGCGAGCTCCGCCTGGGGGGAACCAGCCGCTGGCGAACCTGCAGCAGCGGCACCAGCACCTGGCGTGGGCGAGGATCCTCCCGCGGGAGGATCGGGTGAAGCTCCTCCCGCGCCGGCAGGCGTCGCTGGCGGCATGGACGCTGCGGAAACAGCCGCTGCCGAGGGAACGGCACCAGCAGCGGAGGCTGCCACGGCAGCGGTCGTGGAGGCCCCGCCCGCTGCCCCAGCGGTCGAGGCCCCAGCCCCCGAGCCCGCCACCGCCACCGCCGTGACGGCCACGGAGACCCCGCGTCTCGAGCGGGACGAGCTCTCGACCCCCGGCTACGTCCCCGGCTACCGGCAGCATTCCGGGCTCGGGATGTCGCCGTACAGCCCGCGGACGCCGGGCCTGGCGGGAGGAATGACCCCGGGCTTTGGCGCCAAGATGCCGCTCCAGGGCTGGACCTTCAAGTGGTCGGGGTACATGAGCGCGTCGCTGCAGTTCAGCATCGACGAGCGGCCCCTCCCCACCAGCGAGCAGACCCGTACCGTCTACCACACCCCGCCGGCCACCGTGGAGAACTGGGGCACCTTCGCCAGCACCGGCACCATCCCCGGCAACTGGGTCGGGATGCATTTCTACTACGGGAACGCGCGGGTGGGCGCGCACTTCTCCGTGGACACGTGGAACCCGACGGAGCCGGCCACCTACTACCAGGTGGGGAGCCAGTACTTCATCGCCGATGCCTTTCTGACCTACACACCCAAGGCGATCGGCAAGCTCAAGCTCGACTTTCAGGCGGGGCGGTTCAACCTCGTCTACGGCGCGCTCGCTCGCTGGACCCCCGGCATCTACTCGAACACCATCACCGGCGATCCACGTGGGGTTGGCGAGCTAGTCAAGGCGGAGCTCCCCATCGTCAAGCGCTTCTCGCTCACCGCGGAGCACGGGTTCATGGGTACGCGCGAGGGCACGCCGCCCCTCGAGACGGTGCGCGGACCGTACAACGGTTGGCGCCGGCCGCTCTGGGCTGCTTCCTGGGTCCACCATGCCCACCTCGGCTTCATCGTCAGGGGCAAGTTCCAGACGACCTTCCAGGCGCACTACATCACGAACTGGTCGCAGGAGGACCGGAATGAGTCCTTCCCGGACAACCCGACCACCCAGGCCGTCAACGAGGAGGACATCCAGGACGGGCGCATGACGGTCTACGGGGCCGACGTGAAGGTCCTGCACGACGCCCTCGGCTATCTCGGTGTCGGCGTCTCCTACCTGAAGGGTCACGACATCTATCCGCTCAAGGGTCTCATGACCTACGGCCAGGAGGGCGAGCAGGTTGTCGAACGCTACTTCGGCGTGCCCTCGGGCGGCAACGGTGCCCTCCTCGTGGCTGGGATCAACTACAGTGGCAGCATCGGGAAGTTGGTGAACTACCCGGGAACCTTCGCCGGCGACGGCCCCGATATCGTCGTCAACACGGGGCTCCACGTCGTCAGGATCTCCAGTGACTTCGACGAGTACGACGGCCGAATGAAGCTCAAGTACGGGGCCGACCTCCTCTACACGTTCCACAGATACATGGGGGTCGGAGTGCGGGGCGATCGCGTCTCTCCGAACTCCGAGGATTCGGGGGAGACCTTCTATGTCCTGGCGCCGCGGCTGGTCTTCCGCTCGAACTACAACGCCCACGAGAACATTCAGCTCATCTACGCCAAGTGGTTCTACGGTGAGCGGACACGCAACGAGGGTACAGGGCTGCGGACGCCTGAGAGACTCGATGACCAGATGGTCGCGCTGAACTTCAACATGTGGTGGTGAGCACAATCATGGCAGCCGACATCGCAGACGCGATCACGATGGTCGCCGGATCGCAAGAGAGAGACATGACCCCATGCGGCGTCACCCGCGTCCGCGCGGCCGGGCTCACTGGGTCCGGGTCCCCGTACGGAACGTTGCTCCGGAGATTCCTGGCCGTGACGGTGGTCGCGGTGGCCACGCTGCCGGCGAGCTGGGCCGCCGGGCAGGAGGCCGCGCGCGAGGAGGAGCAGGAGTCCGTGGTCCATCCGAGCCTCACGATGGATCCAGCCTCTCCCCAGGCAGCGGCGCTTCCAGGCGGCATGACGCCTTCTTTCGGCCAACCCGCGACCGGTGAGGGAGACTGGCGTTTCGACTTCCACGGCCAGTTCACCATGCCGCTCAACATGGGGCTCGCGCCGCGCCGGCCCATCCCCGGTCGGGAGGACGCGAGCGACGTGGAGGGCGAGACGGCGCTCCACGCCCCGCCCGTCATTCCCGGCGACAAGGAGCGGTTCACCTACACGAACACCGTCCCAACGCCGTATGCCCAGCTGAACCTCTCCTATGGCAACTCGATCGTGACGGGAACGGTCACGCTGCTCGCGGAGCAAGGCTCGGTGTCGGCCGGGTATTTCGACCCGCCCGCCCAGGCCGGGATCAACGACGTGTTCCTCGAGGTTCGTCCCCGGCTCGGACCGAGGGCTCGGGTTCGGCTGTTCTTCGGCAACTTCACCAGCCGCTACGGCAGCGCGGGTGAGTACGACGAGGGACGCTACGGAACGCCCATGATCGCGCGGATCAACGGCGCCGGTGAGCTCGTCACCGCGACCCTCGGGCTCAGCAGGTCCGTCAACCTCCTCGTCGAGCACGGGATCGCGGGCCAGACCAGCAAGGCACCACCCGACCTTACCCCCGACGGGTGGAACGACTGGGCCGACACGAACGTGGGTTCGACGTTCGCGCACCATGGCCATGTCGGCATGGCCTACCGCAACAAGGTAGACCTCGGGGCGCACTACGTCTACGCGCTGAGCCGGGACGATACGGCCACCGGCATGCTCGCGCCGGATGGCAACCTCTCCGTCTTCGGCGCTGATCTGCGCCTCAACCTGGGGCGTTTCGGGCATTTCTACCTGGCCGGCGCGCACACGACCGCCGATCACGTGCCCGTTATCAGCCGCGTGGTGCAAGTGCTGAATGCCCGAGGGGGCAACGGGCTCATCGAGGAGTACCTCGGCGAGAACAGCCACGGCAACGGCTCGCTCACCACCCTCGGCGGGCAGTATGATCTCAGCGTCGGCAAGCTCGTCAGCTACCCGGTGCCGTTCTCGGGCGATGGGCCCGACATCTTCGTGAGCCTCTTCGCGCTCGGCACCCAGGTGGCGAGCGACGACAAGGCGGAGAACGCCGACGGGGAATCGCTCTACGACGGAGTGCTCAAGCTGAAATATGGCGTCGAGGCCACCTACAGTCTGTTCTCCTGGTTCGCGCTGTCGGGGCGTTTCGACCAGGTGAACCCGAACAGCGAGGACAAGTCACAGTCGTTCATGATCCTGTCCCCTCGGCTGATTTTCCGCACGGACTGGCAGGCCTCGAACCAGGTTGTGCTTCAGTACTCCCGCTTCGTGAACGGCTCGAACGTGCCGGTATGGCAGGGTTACCCGCCGAGCCTGGATCCAGACGCGGTCCCGGACGAGAACGTCATCTCCCTGTCCGCCAGCATGTGGTGGTAGCCGGCGCCATCTGGAGGAACGTCATGCGCCCGCTCGGTCAGCTCCCCGCGTTCTCTCTCGTGGTTGTCGGCGCCAGTCTGCTCGGCGGCTGCATCGGTGTCTCGGCGAAGCGGCCCGGCGGCGCGGCGGGGAGCCTCCGGGCTTGCCCGGCCGGAGTCGCGGCGGCTCCCGACGGCCTCATCGACGACTTCGAAGACGGCGACAACCGCACCGCCGCCGTCGGGAGTCGTGGCGGCTATTGGTGGAAGAGCACGGACTCAGCAGGCTCCTTCTTCGGTCCGGACGACTGGGGTCCCATCAAGGGCGGGGCGAATGGGTCGTTCGCGCTCCACCTCATGGGGCAGACGGTCTCGGGCGATCCTACCGAGGCTTGGGGTGCCCAGGTTGGGGGCAACTTCGTCGGCTCCGGCTTCTACGACGCGACCGCGTACGTCGGGATCTCGTTCAAGGCGAAGACGACCCCGAAGTCGGTCAAGACCTTCCGCCTCGAGATCGCCGACGTAAACTCCCACCCGACAGGCGAGGTGTGCACCGCCTGCTGGAACCACTTCGGCAAGTGGATGACGTTCACGAGCGAGTGGAAGGAGTACAAGGTCCTCTTCGCCGATCTCCAGCAGGAAGAGGGCTGGGGGGATCCGCGACCGGATATGGTCACACCCACGCAGATCTACGCCATCCAGTGGAAGATCAAGCCCGGCTCGGACTTCGACTTCATGATCGACGACCTCCACTTCCTCGCTTGCGAGTGACGTCGATCCAGTGCCGCCGCCGAAGCCAGGCGCTGCGGTGCGTCCGTGGTCTTTCTCGGTAGTCCCGCCCGGCGCTCCCGCTGGCTGGCCCCCGACGTGCCAACGGCGACTCGGGGGCCGCCGTCAGCGAGTAGGGGGAGGGGGTGCCCTTGGCTACTCCGTGTAGAACATCACATCGTCCATGTTGACGTTGACGACGCACGCGTCGTCCGGACCTGCGCCGTCCGTACCGCAGTTGAACTGCCATTGCATACCGAGGAGCTCGCTCGAATCGAGCGGCTCGTTGGTGCCGCCGGTGAAGCTGGCCCAGGGGATCGCAAGGGCGCTCCCATCCTCGGGGAGGATGAGACCTTGACCGATGTCACTGTTCGGCGGGGAGGCATTGTTCGTGCATTCCTCCCACTTGGTTTCGTCGCTCTGGAACTGGCACTCGCCCTTGTCGGATGCCTGCGGGTAGTTCTTGCTCTCCTGGAGCTGCAGCTGGAGGGCGGTCTCACCGAGGTCCCCGGTCATGGTGAACGTTACCCCCGACCAGGCGGAAGCGTCCGAGCACGGCCCGAACCACATGCCGAACCCAGCGTAGCTTTCGGCGGGAATGTTGCCAGAGAGGTTCATGACCCCGTTGGCGACGGTCGCGGTGAGGATCGAATCGTCACCCTCCTGATAAAAGAACGTGCCGCCGGTGAGGCTCTCGTCGTTGCCCCAATCGACGTCGCCGGTGAAGGTCACGCCTTCCAGCTCAGCGAAATCCGTGATCCGACCATTGGGGGGGATCGGGGTGTGCTGGCAGACGCTGCCGTCCGCGCCGCCCGTACCTGTGCCGCCCGTCTGGCCTCCTCCACCCACACCGCTACCACCGGAGCCAGTGGTGCCTCCGGTGGCGTCCTCGGTGTTCTCCTCGACCCCGCACCCGGCCGCGCCGAGCAGGGCCGCGAGAGCGAGCACGGAGACGCAGTTGATTGAAAGAAGAATACGCTTGTCCATTCGAAAACCCCTTCCGGGCTTGCCGGGCAATTCCAGCGACCGGCTTCGGCCGACCGCGCATCACATGAGAGGATCAGTCCGATTTCCCCATTGACCCGAACCGCTCGAGCCGAAACAGCCGGGGCCATCGGGAACCTACCTCACCACGAGGCTCCGTTCTTCACATTTTCAGCTCCAAGGTCGCACCCCCTGCCACCAACGACACCTCCCCGTTTGCCGAGCGGCCGCCGACCGCCGCCTCGACGGTATAGTCGCCAAGGAATCCGCGAGCGGTGAAGGTACCCTGGGCGTCGGTCTGGCCCTGGACGTCCGTGTGCCAGCGCTTGAGCATGAGGTCTCGGTACTGGTCAGCGGCAGGCTTCGTTGACCAGTCGGTGTGGTACAGAGCGGCGCGATTCTTCCAGTGTTCGCGGTCCCAGAAGCCCCACAGGGTGATGCCTTTGGCGGCGGGACTACTGAACACCGCTATGTAAAAGTCTCGGAGATAGTCGCCGCCAAGCACGGTGTCCTCGAGCAGCGGGTCGAAGCGGGTGACGATGACAGGCTTGCCCTGCTGGCCGAGCCTCTCGATCGTCGCCACGATCTCCTCGGGCGCCGTGAGCTTGGATGCGTACTGAGCCTGCACCCCAATGGCATCCACCGGGGCCCCGGCGATGAGCAGCTGTCTCAGGACAGACTCGGCGGATTCCCGCTGGCGGTCAGGGAGGCCACCGGTGTTGAGCGCCCCGGTGGTGTCGAGTACGAGCTCCGCCTTGGGTGCCAGTGACCGGGCGAGCTTGAACCAATCGCCCATCGCCTCGTCTCCCAGTACCTCGAGGATGTCGCGCCGATCATAGGGGGAATCGACCACAGTCCAGGTCGTTACGCTCGTTCCGTAGGTGCCGAGCAGGTCGCGAAGGTGCCCCTCCACCGCCTGGCGGAGCTTCGCCGGGTTCTTGGCGTCCTTCTCGAGCGTCCTGGGTACGGCGTCCCACGCTGGTCGCACGAGCGCCCGGCCCCGCACGGGGATCCCTCGCTGGGCCAAGAGGTCGATGGCGGACCGTGTCCGCTCCGCGCTGTAGCCAGCGCCGGAGTCGCCCGCGACGGCGCGCCACTCGAGGTCGTTCTCCAGGGTGACCGTGTTGAACAGCTCCGTCAACGTCTCGAGGTACTTCGGCTCACTCTGGTCGAGCACGCGGGCTGCCGTGGCGGCGGTGCCGAAGGCGAAGGCGTGCCGCTTCAGCGTCAGGTGGACGTTCGCCCCACTCACCACCTTGCCCTGGTCGCGGACGACGACCTTGAGCTCGGCCTTGCGCACCTTCTCGATGCGCGCCTCGGCTGCAGCGCGCCAGGCGGCATCCAGTGCCATCCCCCGGTAGGAGGGGCGAGTCATCGGGAGATCGGCCAAGGCGAGCTGCTTGCCGAAGTTCTCCAGGGTTACCCCGCCGATCTCGATGGTCTGGGGCGGGTACCCCAGACGGAAGATGGCTTGAGCCTCACCCGGCTTGAAGGTGTTCGCCGAGACGAACGGCACCCGGATCGTCTTCCAGTCTCTGCCGCCCCGCACGGGGTACGAGACGGATTTCGAATACGGTTCCCGGCCGAGCTCGAACACGAACTCCGTGTCGCCGTCGCCGCCGCCGGCTTCCGCCTGAGTGACGCGGAACGAGAACGTGGCAAGGAGCACGTCGCCCTTCTCCACTTGGTTGACCGTTCTCGTCTGCAGCTGGACGTCCCAGGTGTTGGCCGAGCCGCGCAAGACGATGGCGCGCGCAGCTTCGTTGAACTCCTCGCCATCGACCTCGACGATGCTGTGCTTGACCTTCTCCACCTGCCCGTGCGGCATGAACTCACGAATGCCACCGGGGCCGATGACGGCGACACCGGGGACCTTGCCCCAGTTGCCCGTCGGCTCCGTCGGGGCCTTCTCCTCGGTCGGTCCGGCCGCCAAGGCCGACGCCTCCGCCGGCGTGTCCGCCGTCGACGCCACGGGTGGCAGCGGCTGCCGTTTGATGCAGGCCCCGAGCGGAACCACCACCAGCGCGCTCGCCCACAGGATGCCTGCGAGCCAGGCGCGGCGTCGCGCGGGTGAGCGCCGGGAAGCGGCCGGACGAGCTAGATGTGACATCGGATCTCCCTGCGTCAGAAAGCCAGTTGCATGGCGTTTCGAACACCCCCGCGTGCGTGGCGAAATGCCTCCTCGCGTTGCTCGGTGACCAGGACCGGAGCCAAAAAGCCGGTCACGGTGGAAACCTCACCCTCACAGAGCTTCTCCATTCGCTCGGGGACGACGCTCGCCATGCTGCCGACGGGATGGTAGTCGGGCCCCGGAGGACCGCAACCATCGGCCGCTGTGTGGTGGGCGTCGAGCGGCCGGTCTGCGCGAGGGTTCGGGGCGGCTCCGGCGCGGTTGCGGTCCGCCCGAGAGCGGTCTATCTCGGATGAAACCTGCGGCGCGAGGCCGCGCCAACCGGTACGCCATGGGGAACCTCAAGCTCGACCTAACCGGGAACGTCGCGGTAGTGCTCGGGGGTACCACCGGCATCGGTCGCGCATTGTCGCTCGGCCTCGCCGCCGCCGGAGCGGACGTGGTGGCTTCGTCGCGGCGGGAGGGCGCCACGCGGGAGGTCGCGGCGGCGATCACCGCCCTGGGGCGGCGGACCGTCGTTGCGGCGTCTGACGTGACCGACCGGGCATCGCTCGAGCACCTGCTCGCGGCCACCGTCTCCGCGCTCGGCAAGGTCGACATCCTGGTGAACGCGGCCGGTCGCATTCGCCGCACCCCCACCCTCGACCTCGACGAGGCGGAGTGGGCCGCCATCCTCGACACGAACCTGAACGGGACGCTCCGGGGGTGCCAGGTCTTCGGGCGGCACCTCCTCGAGCGGGGATACGGGAGGATCATCAACGTGGCTTCACTGACGAGCTTTCTGGCCTTTCGAGAGGTCGCCGCCTACTCCACCAGCAAGGCGGCCGTGGTGGCGCTCACCCGTTCGCTTGCCATCGAGTGGGGGCCGCGGGGGGTCAATGTCAACGCGATCGCGCCCGGCGTGTTCCCCACCGAGCTCAATCGCGCGCTCCTCGAAGGCACGCCCCGGGGGCAGGAAATCCTCACCCGGACCCCGCTCCGGCGCTTCGGCGATGTTGAGGAAGTGGTGGGCGCCACCGTACTGCTCGCCTCTCCCGCGTCGAGCTTCATCAACGGGGTCGTGCTGCCGATCGACGGCGGCTATCTCGCGAGCGGGGTCAATCAGTAGCTCCCGTTTGGTTGCGATCCGCCGTCCGAGCGCGGGCGGACCCGGGGGCGACTGGCGGTCGCCCCTCTGCCGAGGACGCGCCGAACCTCCGTGGCACCCCTGCTCGCGGCGCTCCCAACCTCGCCCCGCCAGGGTTTCGGCCGTTCTGGCGCCGGTGATTCGGTTTCGAGCTCAGGTCGGTTGCGGGGGCCGTCTCGCGACGACGCGTACGGGCGGATGGGTGTATGCTTGCCTCCGGAGGACCCGATGAACAAACCGACGTCCATCACCGTCTTCGGTGTGCTTAACCTCATCTTCGGCGTGCTGGGCACCTGCGGGGTCGGCGCCTCGCTCGTCGGCCTTCTCACGTCGCAGCCGGGGACGAACCCCGTTTACGACATCATGCGCCAGAACTCGATCCTTCTCGTCTGGACATACGTTTCCAGCGCTCTCGGTGCCCTCTTCACCCTGCTGCTCATCCTCAGTGGAGTCGGGCTCCTGATGGCGAAGAGTTGGGGACGGTTGCTCGGTCTCGGTTACGCGGCTGCCACGATCCTCTTCGGATTGCTTGGGTTGGTGGTAAACTCCGTCTTCCTCGTGCCCGCCATGTTCGCACTCACGGAGAGCGCGGACCCTGCGCTCGCTGGGGGCGCGATCGGCGGGATCGCCGGGGCCATTGGCGGTGGCTGTGTCGGGATGGTCTACCCCATCCTGCTGATCTTCTTCATGACCCGTAGGCCGGTCGTGGATTACCTCGCCGCCCAACGGTGAGATCGTTCCCCGACGTGTCGTTGCGCCGTCTCGGCCGGGCTCGCCTCCCGCGGGACCGACCGGTCGACGCGGTTCTGGAGTCGATGCTCGAGCGCGGCCGTCGATCCGCGGGCGCGCCCGCCAAGGCGCCGATCCGGGGGACGGTCGTTCGCGAGGTTCGGTCGACACCCAGGTCGGAGTTGTGCGATCTTCGGAGCCATGACGCGTACCGATCCGGTCCACCAGAAGCCTCGTACCTCGTCGCGGCGCCGCGGCGGTTTCGTGCCGCTGGTTCTGGCGCCGCTGTTGTTGAGCTGGGGGTCGCTCGGCTGCGGCCATTCCGAACGAGAATGGCAGGCACAGCTCGGTCGATACGGTGACCTCGGGCAGCAGTACCAGAACCAGCAGGCGGAGCTCGAGCGGGCCCGCGCCGAAGTGGCTCGGCTGATGGGAGAGCTCCAGCGCCAGGGTCTCAATCTCCGCTCGGAACAGGCCAAGACCGGAGATCTGCAACAGCTCCTCGACGAGGCCAAGGCGCAGGCAGCCCTGCTGGAACGGGTGAAGGCGCGGTTCGAGGCGCTGCGCGACAAGTTGAAGGAGCTCACTGAGCTCGGGCTCGAGGTGCGGATCCGGCACAACAAGATGGTGGTCTCTCTCCCTGGCGACGTCCTCTTCGCCCCGGGCAGCGCCAAGCTCAGCAGGGCGGGAGAGAACGTGCTGTCCAAGGTGACGAAGGCACTGCTCTCGGATCCGGCGCTCGCGGAGCGGTACTACCAGGTGGCGGGACACACGGACAACCAACCCGTCGTGCGAACGGCGGAGGAGTTCAAGGACAACTGGGGGCTGTCGTTGATGAGGGCGCGAGAGGTGCTGCTCTTCGTGACCAAGGTCGAGGCCGGGCGCGGTCTCGATATCAAGCGCTGGAGCGCGGCCGGGTATGCCGACACCGACCCCGTGGCACCGAATTCGACCCCGGAGGCCCGCCGCAAGAATCGTCGCGTCGAACTCGTGGTGCAGCCCGACGTCGAAGAGATGCTCGACCTGAAGAGCCTGGTAGCGGAGTAGGTCGCGCGCGCAGCACCGGGCTTCCGCGAGGAGGCTGCCGGCGCCGACGCCGTAATCGTGCACGCGCGCTGCCCAGCGGGTCCCTCCGCCCCGTCCCGAGTCTCGGGCGGACATCCCCTTGTCTGTCTGGTCCACAGTGCAACCTTCGGCCAAAACCAAAGGGAGGGCCCAGGTCCAGGAGGCAAATGGCGGTGCGATCGGCGGGCGGGGCGACCCCCGGCCGCGGCTCGCGAGTCGCCGCCGGTCGAACCCCATCTACAGCACCGATCAGGTTGCCAACAGCAACGCCAGCGCTGGAAACGCGTCCGTGCGAGGCGAGGACGCGTTTCCAGCGCTGCCTCTGGAGAGGTCGGCCGCCGGTTCGGTGCTCTAGGTTGTTGATTTGACGCAGCAATCAACCTGATTGCTGCTCTAGCGTTGCAGCGTGAGCACACCCGGCCGATACGGGAGCTGGCCGTAATCACCACCGGAGCTGGGGTCGCGCCCCTGGTAGAGCATCTGCAGATTGCACGGGTCGACGGTCATGGTTTCGTCAGGGTTGGTGCGAACCAGATCCCCGTGGCTGATGTCATTGGTCCAGGCGCTGCCGGTCTCGAAGGTGACGTTGGCCTTGCCGGCGAAGGGGCTGCTTTCGGACGTGGCCAGCGGTGTCCACGATCCTCCCAGATCGGTGTCGGTGAAGGCGCGGAAGTACCTCCCGCCACTGCCGATCGACTCGACGAGCATGAGGTACTGGTTGGACCCCTTGACCGCGTACACCTGCACCCCCTCGAACAGGTTGTTGGTGGTGTCGGACAGGATCGTCGTTTGGGCGCCGAAGGTGCCCGGGAAATTCCCGATCGGCATCGACGAACGGTAGATCTTCCCATTGTCTCCAGCGAAGAAGAGATAGCAGTCCGTGCTGTCGCAGATCACCGTTTGGTCGATGGGTCCCGTGCTCGAGTCGGAAATGGTCCCGTTGAAGAGCGCACTCTCGGCTGACCACTTCGTCGGATCGGTTGGGTCGGACGAGGTCGCGTAGCTGAACTTGTGCGCGCCCCACTGGTAGGCGAGCACCCAGGTGTCCTTCGGGGCGAAGTAGAAGAGCGTCGGCGCAACGGCCGTTCGAGACAATGCGGTCTGGGTGGCCGAGGCCGCCTCGGACCAATCGCTGAAGGTGAACATGGCCGCGCCCCACGACGAACCGGTGTCGTGAGTCGTCATATAGACGACGTGCAGGTTGTCGTGGACGACGGTGGTGAAGTCCTTGAGCGACACCCATCCAGATTTCGGGGTGGCGATCGGACCGGTCGAGGTCCATCTGTAGGTCGTCGGCAGAGGACAGGTTTCCCCGCCACCGGTTCCCGAGTCGCCGCCCGTTTCGGTGCCGCCGGTCTCCTCGCCGCCGACGGCCTGACCGCCCGTCACCGTGCCGCCCGTGTCCCCGCCGCCGGTCGCCGTGCCGCCCGTGATCATGCCGCCTCCGGTGTCTGCACCACCGAAGTCCCAACCGCCGGTGGGGACCTGCAGGCCACCCGTCGCCGACCCGCCGGTGTTCGCGCCGCCAGTGCCGCTGCCGCCGGTGTTCGCGCCGCCGGTGCCGCTGCCGCCGGACGAACTGCCACCGCCCGGAGAACCGCCAGAACCCGAGTGACCCGAGACGGCGCCGGTGCTCGGCGAGCCACCCGCATTCGGCACCCCGCCGCTGTTGTCGCTTCCGCCGCTCAAAGAGCTCCCTCCTAGCCCACTCGTTCCACCGGTTCCGGCGGAATTCCCTCCCGAAGCCGGCTGGGTACCGCCTGTCCCGCCGTACCCCCCGGTCAGCGCGGCGGAGCCCCCTGTCTGCCCCTCGGACGATGGGTCATCCGAAGCTTGGCAACCGGCGCACAAGAAGAGCCAAGAGAACACCAAGGTCTTCAGTGAGACACTACGCACCGGAGCCTCCATCGCAGGGAACCGCGGCTCGCCTCGGGAGCTGCCGAGCTCTCGTTGCAGGCCATTCCCAGGCAGTCTGGGCCACGGCGGAACGAAACGAAAGAGGCTGGCACCCACCCCTGCGACGTGGACGATTGCAGCGCAGGGGGGCAATTCGGAACCCCCGGTTTCGCCACTGACGCGTCGATCCCAGTCTCCGTCTTCTGGTCCGTCTCACTGCGACCGACGGGTCGATCCCAGGTCCCGCAAGCCCTTCGGTGGGTGGCCTTCCCAACCTGGTCGTGTCTTCGACCCTCCCTTCTAGCGCGGGACAGGCCCGCAACCCACGCAGGGCGGCGGATCGTGCCCGCGCCAGAGCACCGATCAGGTTGCCGACAGCAACGGCAGCGCTGGAAACGCATTTGTGCGAGCCGAGGACGCATTTCCAGCGCTGCCTCTGGAGAGGTCTGCTGCCGGTTCGGTGCTCTAGTCCCTTACCGGTGTGATCTTGACCGGATCTGGCAGAACATTTCTCAATGTTCTCGAGGCCATCAGCGTTCAGGCGTCAGCGCTCAGGGTCTCCGCGCTCTACCTGACCGCTGACCGCTGACCGCTGATCGCTGACCGCTGACCGCCTGGCCTGTTTGGTTCCGGCTCGGCCAGGTTAGGTTGTTGATTGGACGCAGCAACCAACCTGATTAATGCTCTAGGTTTCCTCTTGGCGGGGGGGGGGGACATCCCCCGCATCGGCCGCGACCCGCGGCCTCCCCGTCCTCGCCGCTTGATGGGCGGCGGGCGCCTCCGGCGCCGATCCACCGCGCTGCTGAAGATCCGCGCGTGGCGGGCGGATTCTCGGACCTGGTAGAGCAGGGTGCGTTGGCGCGACCCGAGGGTCAACGTTCAGGCGCCATTGGCCCTCTGTCATCCGTGGAGGCCCGCCCAGCGAGCACTACTGGATGGCCTCCAGGATGTGGACGGTGGCTGGTGACCGATTCAACGTGAAAAAATGGATACCGGGGGCACCCCCTTCGATGAGCTGCCGGCACTGCCGCGTCGCGTAGCCCACGCCGATCGCCCGCACCTGCTCGGCGTCGTCCCCCACCTCCTCCAGCCGCGCGAGCAGGGCCTCCGGAATGGTGGCTCCACAGGTGGCCGTGAAACGCTTGATCTGCGAGAGGTTGGTGATGGGCATGATACCCGGCAGGATCGGGACCGCGATCCCGGCAGCCCGGGCACGGGCGACGAAGGCGAAGTACTCGCGACTGTCGAAGAAGAGCTGCGTAACGAGGAACTCTACACCGGCGTCCACCTTCGCCTTGAGGTGGGCCAGATCGGCAGCCAGGGTCGGGGCCTCCGGGTGCTTCTCGGGGTAAGCAGCGCCCGCGAGGCAGAGGCGATCCCCGAAGCGCTCCCGGATGAAGGCGACGAGCTCCGATGCGTGGGCGAAGCCGCCCTCCGGCGCGCGAAACTCCGCTTCGCCCTTGGGCGGATCCCCCCGGAGGGGCAGGACGTTCTCGATCCCGCCGCTCGCGAGATCCGTGAGGACCCCTGCGATCTGCTCCGTCGTCGAGCCGACGCAGGTGAGGTGCGCCATGGCGGTGATGCCCGTTTCCCGTTGGATCTGTTTGACCAGATCCACGGTGAGGCGCCGAGTGCTGCCGCCGGCCCCGTAGGTGACGGAGACGTAGGCCGGGGCGTAGGGCCTGAGACGGGCCACGGTGTAATAGAGCTGCTCGCGCCCCTCCTCGTCCCTGGGTGGGAAGAACTCGAAGGAGAAGACGGGACGGGAGGAGCCTAGATGGTCGATGATCTTCATCGCGGGGGGTTTTCATTGTAACTGACCGGTCCTCTATGCACATCCACGTCATCGCGGTCGCCGGGACCGGTATGGGTTCGTTGGCCGGACTGCTCCGTGAGCTCGGACACGAAGTGACGGGGAGCGATGTCCGTTTCGATCCGCCCATGGGTCCGGCGCTCGCTGGCTGGGGGGTGGTCTGCCGCGAGGGCTTCTCGCCCGAGCACCTGGAGCCAGCCCCGGATCTGGTCGTCGTTGGCAACGTCTGCCGCCGTGACAATCCCGAGGTGGTCGCCGCCCAAACCCGCGGTCTCGAACTCACGCACATCGCCGGGGCGCTGCAGCGCTTCGTCTTCCCAGGCACGGCGCCCCTCGTCGTGACCGGAACCCACGGCAAGACGACCACGACGGCGCTCACGGCGTGGCTACTCGACGCGACGGGGTTCTGCCCCGGCTTCCTCGTCGGCGGACTACCGAAGAATTTCCCCGAGAGCTTCCGCGCCGCGCCGGCAGCTCAGCGTAGGCTTCCCTTGGCCGGGGACGAGGAGCCCGCAACCAACCCGGCGCGAGCGACGCCCTTCGTGATCGAGGGAGACGAGTACGATACGGCCTTCTTCGAGAAGACGGCGAAGTTTCTCCACTACCGCGCCGAGGTCGCGATCGTGACCTCTATCGAGCACGACCACGTCGATATCTACCCCACCGAGGTGGCCTACGTGGAAGCGTTCCGTCGCTTCGTGGGCGAGCTTCCAGTGACCGGTCTCGTGGTGGCGAATGCCGCTGATCCGCGGGTCGTCGAAGTGGTCGCCGCCCATTCCCGCGCCCCGATCGCCTGGTATGCCCTGGAGGACCAAACAGTGACGGTGCCCCCGCATTGGGTGGGCGGAGCAGGCCCCACCGGTCCGCAGGGCACGAGCTTCGATCTCTTCGCGGGAGGGGTGCACTGTGGACGCTTCGTCACCCCCTTGCCGGGGCGCCACAACCTCGCCAACACACTGGCGGCGCTGGCCGCCGCAGCCCAGGGTTTCGGCGTCCGGCTGGACCGCCTGCGGCCGGCGCTGGCAGCGTTTCGGGGTGTGCGCCGCCGGCAGGATCTCTTGGGAGAGCCGCGCGGGGTGCGGGTCTATGACGATTTCGCTCACCATCCCACGGCGGTGCGCGAGACGCTGGCGGCGCTGCGCGGACGACACCCAGAGGGTGCCCTCTTCGCCGTGTTCGAGCCGCGGAGCGCGACGGCCTGCCGAGCGACCCACCAAGACGAATACGCGCTTGCCTTCGATCTCGCCTCGGAGGTCCTGCTCGCTCCCCTCGGCCGGGCTGGGATCGCCGCCGGCGAGGCGCTGGATCTCGACCGGCTCGCGGGGGCAATCGACGGCCGTGGTCGGCCGGCGACCGCTTTCGGGTCGGTCGAGGACATCGTCCGCCACCTCGCGGAACGGGCCAAGCCAGGGGACACCATCGCCCTGTTGTCGAACGGCGCCTTTGGTGGCATCCACGAGCTCTTGCTGGCAGCGCTCGGGCGCCCCTGACCGGACGGCGAGGTCGCCCGTCTGCACCTGTACCCGCCGACGCCAGCCCTGGATCTCACGATGACCGAGCCCACCTCCTCCGAGCCCGCCACCTCCCCCGAGCCCGAAGCGTTTGCCTCCGCTCCGGCTCAGCCCCACCCGACCGGCGACCCCACCTGGCTTCGAGAGAAGTACGGACCCTACTTCCGCGGCGAGAAGTATCCAGAAACCCCCGAGGAGGTAATGGGCTCACGCTACGCCGCCTACGCGCTCGGGGAGATCGACTGGCTGATCACCACCCACTCGCCCGACTCACGGCACGAGGTCGACCGCGCGAACACCGAGCTTTGGTCCAAACAGTCCGAGTGGCTCGGGTTCGAGATCACCAAGAGCGAGCCCGCGAGCGATGAGCAGGCCTTCGTGGAGTTCGTGGCCCGCTACAAACTGAAGGGGGTAGCCCTGAACCACCGGGAGCGGGCCGAATTCAAGAGGCACCACGGCAAGTGGTACTTCGTGGACGGGGAGCAGATCGCGGGACCCCCGGTGCGGGTCGAGAGGGTCCCTGGTCGTAACGACCCCTGCTATTGCGGCAGCGGAAAGAAGTACAAGAAGTGCCACGGGAAGAAGGGCTAGGACCCGCCGAGGCCCCCCGGTCTCGATCCCCAGCCGAGCTCGCCGCGATCGCGCTCGCGGTCGCCGAGGAGGCGGGCGCGATCGCGCTCGATGGCTGGCGCTCGCCCCTCGCGGTAAGCCACAAGGGGCGCACCGATCTCGTCACCGATCGCGACCTCGCGAGCGAGGCGCTGATGCGCCGCCGCCTCGCGGAGCTCACCCCCGAGATTCCGATGATCGGCGAGGAGGCGGACGGCGATCCCGCCGTGCGTAGCGCGCGTCTCGGCCGCGTCTGGTACTGCGATCCCATCGACGGCACCACGAACTTCGCCCACGGGCACCCGCACTGGTGCGTGAGCGTGGGGTTGCTCGAGGACGGGGCGCCCCTCGCGGGCGCCGTCTACGCGCCCGTCATCCGTGCCCGTTGGACCGGATATCGCGGCGGGCCGGCGCTCCGGAACGGAGAAGCGGTCCGAACGAGCCTCACCGAAGATGTGACCGAGGCCTTCGTGGCCACCGGTTTCCCCTATGGCGGTCGCGAACTCGAGCCCGACAACAACTTCGCCAGCTTCGAGCGCGTAAAACGCGTGGTGCAGGCGGTACGCCGCTGCGGTTCGGCGGCGCTCGACTGCTGCTTCGTCGCCGAAGGTACCTACGACGCCTACTGGGAGCGGATCCTGAAGCCCTGGGACGTCGCCGCCGGCCTGGCCATCGTGCTCGCGGCGGGTGGTCGGGTGACGCACCTCGATCTTTCACCGCTCTACCTGGAGCGGGGGAAGGTCCTCGTCTCGAACGGTCGGCTCCACGAGGCAATGAGTCGACTCATCCTGGGGGAGTAGGCCACGAGGGTTCGCCCTCCATATCACGCCCAGCCTGCGCGAACTCTGCGACGATGGCAACGACGTCAGTGGAGACGGCTGCTCCGAAGACTATCTCGCCATCGAACGTCGCTGGGATTGTCCCGAGGCGGGCAAACCATGTGTGCCTGGGGAACCGCCGATCGATCCGCCTACCTGTGGCGACGGGATCGTGGATCGCCACCTGGGCGAACGCTGTGACGACGGCGTCGACGACGGCGACTACGACGGCTGTACGACGAACTGCTTGTTTGCCCCCTATTGCGGTGACGGCAGGGTGGACGCGGGCGAGGATTGTGACGGCGGCCTCAACCTCGGTGTCTACGGTGGTTGCGCTCCAGGCTGCAAGCTCGGACCATTCTGCGGCGACGGCACCTTGACCGAGGAGTGGGGCGAGGGCTGCGACGACGGCAACAACGAAGGCGGCGACGGCTGCACCGCGACCTGCCAGCTCGAAGAGTATTGCGGCAACGGGATGGTGGAGCCGTCGCGTGACGAGGAGTGTGACGACGGGGAGAACAACGGCGGCTATGGGGAATGCGCGCCTGGCTGCCGGTTCGGGCCACGTTGTGGCGACGGCGTCCTCGAATCGCCATACGAGGACTGCGACGATGGGGAAAACGACGGTGGCTACGAGAACTGTGCCCCTGGCTGCGTGCTCGGCCCGCGCTGTGGGGACGGCATCGTCGAGCTCCCTTATGAGGAATGCGACGATGGCAACGGCTACGATGGGGATGGCTGCAGCAGTACCTGCCGTGTCCGTTCTCTGCCTCGGTAGGTGTGGCGACCTGTGATCCGGGCCCGGCGGCACCGCGCTCTGCCGGCAAATTTCACCCTTGATGAAATCGCGTGAGGGTCGTCATCGCAGATCCACCGGCACTTGACCGATCTGGCGACGGAGCCTCGCCCCCGCGCCCTCCCTCGCTAGAATCGCTACATGGGTGTCGGCTCCCCAGCCGTCGCTTGCTTTGACGCCGCGTAGGGTCCCCGAACTCGCTTCACCGCGCGCGGCCCGAACATGGAGCGAAAGAACATGACGAAAACTGGTCACCGGAGCGCCCTCCGGATCCTCGTCGCCGGAGCGCTGATCGGCGGCACTGCCCGAGCAGAGGTGTTCCAGTCCGACGCCGCGCAGACCCCCCTCCCGCAGCCCGTCAGCCAGGCAGAGATCCAGCTCTCCGATGATCTCGGCTGGGCTGCGGACCAACAGCTGTGGAAGGACTTCGAAGGCAATACGCTTAACCCACCGGCTGTCTACACCGACTACTTCCCGGACTTTGTCACGGGCGATGCGGTTCGGCTGAGCGGGCTCTTCAAATGGCGCGGCGAGCAGCTCGACGAGGTCGCCGACGCGCGGACGGCCCCGGGGTATTTCTCCCCCGCCTGCGGCTTCTCCGGCGAACTCGTGCTCCGCGGCGGCAACTGCACCCTGGCCTTCGGCTGGTACAACGTCGACGATCCAAGCAGCACGACGCCCCCAGCCCCGAGCGAGATCTACGAGCTCATCCCCGCGAACGTCGAGACGTACATGCAGTGCATGACGCAGAACGGGCAGATCCAGCCGGAAGGCACGGGGTTCTGTCCGTTCGGCTGGGACAATCACCACCCTTACAATCCCCCCCAACTCGCCTGGGTCCCAACCGCCTTCGATTCGGGCTCGAT
Organism: Polyangiaceae bacterium; assembly: GCA_016933275.1. Taxonomy (GTDB): domain Bacteria; phylum Myxococcota_A; class Polyangia; order Polyangiales; family Polyangiaceae; genus JAFGBI01. Next base: position 47,667 of record JAFGBI010000307.1, read on the forward strand.
CAAGGAGGACCCGCGGTACCGCGGCGGGCTCGTGGCCTTCGCGCTCATCGGCGATCCCGATTCGCAGTGCAACCAGACCAAGCACTCGATCGCGGCGCACAACGACCGGAACTCGAGCGACGAGCCATGGATCACGGCCCTCATCTGGCAGTCCACCGTCGACCCGGAGGGATTCTACATCGGCTTCGAGGACCTGAAGATGTCCCCGGGTGACTGGCACAACCCAGGCGCCGGCGCACAGGGCACGAACGACGGCGACTTCAACGACTTCGTCTACTTCATCACCGGTGTGAGCTGCGAGGGCGGCGGTGAGCCCTGCGAGACCCACCTGCTCGGTGCCTGCTCGCTCGGCCGTACCGATTGCGTGGTCGACGGAAGCGAGCCCGTCTGCCACCCCATCATCCAGCCCGGCGCCGAGCTCTGCGACAACGTCGACAACGACTGCAACGGGTTGGTCGATGATGGCGATGATCTCTGTCCCGCAGGGCGGTTCTGCTACGAGGGCAACTGCGTGCCCTCCTGCTCGACGGGTGAGTTCCAGTGCGATCTCGATCGAGTCTGCGAGCAGAACGTGTGTGTGCTCCCGGACTGTCTAGGGATCGAGTGCCCCCCGGGGCAGGCCTGTCGCGAGGGAGCATGCAAGGATCCCTGCACCGACGCCGTCTGTCCCAATCCTGGAGAAGAATGTCAGCTCGGCCGCTGCGTCGATCCGTGCGCCGCCATCACCTGCGCGGCCGGCCGCGTGTGCGAACGGGGTCTCTGTGTCTCGGACTGCAACTGCCGACCCTGCGCCGAGGGGCTCGAGTGTGGTGCCGATGGGCGCTGCAAGGATCCGGCCTGCGCCAATGTCGTCTGCGACGCGGGGCTCGTCTGTCACCTCGGCACCTGCGTGGATCCCTGTGCGGTCGCGAACTGTCCGGGCGGCGCCGAGTGCATCGATGGAAGGTGCGTCGATCCGGTCTACGTCGATCAAGGCAGCGGCGAAGGCGGAGCGCCGACCATCACCCCGGGGCAGACCGAGGTCCCCGGGGTGGATCCGCCGAGTGGCAGCGAGGACGGCGACGACGGTTCCCTCGTGGCGCCAAGGTCCGCCGACCCGGGTTGTGGTTGCCGCGTGGCGTCGGCCGGAGGCAAGGATGGCTGGGCCGGCGCGTTGCTGGTGGGGATCGCGCTTGGCGGCGCCTGGTCCCGGCGATGGCCCCGCAAACCCACCAAAGGGTGAGCCTCGCCACCGGTTTCCGGCCCTTCGGCACGATGAACGTCCGTCCACTTCCGTGGCCAACGTGCCATTGAGCCGCCTCGCCCTTGCGAGGAGCCCGCGACGGACGGATGCTAGGATCACTACTCCCTAGGAGGGGGAGGCATGGCGAGCCAAGACGACCTTTTTGTCGTGCTCGACCGCCAAGGAGCGGTCGTGCGCTATGGCGCCGAGCTGGGGCGCATCGCGGGTTGGTCGCCGAGCGTGGCGATGGGCAGGCCGATCAGCGAGCTGGTGGTGCCGCTCGAGCCCACCGCTTTCCCCCGCCTCGACGCGTCCGACCAGGCCATCGCCTGGCGTGGTCTGGTCGCGCTGGCTCCCGTCGAGGGCCATGGTCCCAGCACCTTCGTGGCCAGCCTCACGGCGGAGCCAGGAGCCGGCGAGATCTGGCTGGGCGCCGAGGCTGTGCCCAAGACCGGTCTGCGGCACCTTGGCAGGTCGGGTGAGCCCGCGGCCACCCCGATCGACGCCGGCGGTGCCGCACCGACCGTCCTGACCGCGAAATCACTCATCGAGGCCCCGGACTCGTCCAACATGCAGCTCCTGGGGTTGATCCTCGGACACCTCCCGGGCTTCTGCTACTCCCTCGACGCGAACCTCGTCTTTACCTCGAGCGTGGGTGCTGGTCTCCGCTCGCTGTCCCTCGCAGAGGATCAGATCGTCGGTACGAGGCTCTACGATCTCTACGGGACCCGGGATCCAACCTACGAGCCGCTCGCCTGCCACTTCAGGGCACTGGCCGGTTTCGCGCAGACGTACCAGGACGTCTGCATGGGTCGCTCGCTCGAGTACCACGTCCGGCCGTTGCGCGACCCCAACGAACGAATTGTTGGCGTGGTGGGGGTCGCGCAGGACGTCACCGAGCGCGAGGCCCTGAAGGAGGCCCTCGCGACCGTCCATTCGCAGCTCCGCCAGGCCCAGAAGCTCGAAACGATCGGACAGCTGGCGGGCGGTGTCGCCCATGACTTCAATAACCAGCTGACCTGTATCCTCGGGAACCTCACCCTGGCGCAACAGCACCTTCCGCCGGGTTCTCGGGGAGTTCGGCACCTCACCGAGGCCGCGGGCGCTGCCGAGAGCGCCGCCGCGCTCACTCGCCACCTGCTGGCCCTCGGGCGAAAGCAGCTGATCGAACCGCGCCCGTTGGATCTCAGCGCGCTGGTCCACCGCGTTCAGGGGATGCTGCGGCGCTTGCTCGAGGCCGGCATCACGCTGGTGGTCGAGAACCCCGGCACCGTATGCCCAGTGTTCGCGGATCCGGGCCAGCTCGAGCAGGTCCTGATCAACCTGGTCGTTAACGCGCGCGATGCGATCGCGGAGCACGGTCGAATCACGATCGGGACCGAGCGGCACGACTGCACGACCGCCTGCGATCACCCCTCACCCGAGCTCGACACGGGACACTACGTGGTGCTCTTCGTCCGCGACGACGGTTGCGGCATGTCCGACGCCGTCCGCGCGCGTGTGTTCGAGCCATACTTCACCACCAAGCCGCTTGGCGAGGGGACGGGCCTCGGGCTGGCGACGGTGTTCGGAGTGGTCCAGCAGAACCACGGCACCGTCTCCGTCGAGTCTGCGCTCGGCCGCGGCTCCCTCTTCCGGATCTACCTCCCGCGGCTCGCCGACGACGCGGCCCTGGCCTCCTCGGCGCCGGGGTCCAGGAGCGGACGGAACGGGGGCACGGCGGAGCTGCCACACGGGACCGAAACGATCCTTCTGGTAGATGATGAGCCGCTGGTGCTGGAGGTCGCGCAGTGCACCCTGCAGCAACTGGGGTACGAGGTACTGGCCTGCGCGCACGCCGACGATGCATTGCGCCGGTTCGAGGAACGCGAGCGCCATGTCGATCTGCTGGTGACCGATGTGGTGATGCCGCGGTTGAACGGCCGTGAGCTCGCCGCACGCGTGGCCGCGCTCAAGCCCGGGATCCCCATCCTTTTTACCTCGGGCTACGGCGAAAGCATCATTGCCCGCCACGGCAAGCTCGATCCCGCAGTCCAGTTTCTGGCCAAACCATACCGACCGCACGAGCTGGCAGCGAAGGTCCGTGGCCTCCTCGACGGAGTCGCGCGGAGCGCGGTGTCACCCACGGGAACCTGAACCTCCTCGACGGAGTCGCGCGGAGCGCGGTGTCACCCACGGGAACCTAGCAATTTTCGCAGGGCCAAGACGGACTGGGTTCGCCGTGGTGATCCCCCCATGGCCGAGCGTGATGGCGCCCTCGGGATTTCAGTGTTGCGGGAATCGTCGAACGGTCTCCGGGCGCCGCTGGGCGATTGCGCCGAGACCGGTCAGTGTCGGATTTGGTAATGGTTGCCTGAGAGGCGCATGGGTGTTCTGCGGGTGTCGGACAACCGGGTGACTCAAGGGTTGAAGCTATGGACCTTTGGCAAGCAGAGCCTGGAGGTCGACCTCAACGACAGTGAACATTGGCTGCGCCCCACCATCGAGATGTGCACGGCATCACCCCCGAGTTCTGGGCTCGCGGAACCATGGTCGCGAACGAGGTCCAACAACGGAGCGAGAGCTACTTCCCCACCCTGGGCCTACGGGAGATCACGGCCGCGAGCGAGAACGGCGCGGTGTACCTGTCGAGCTCGGAGGCAGGAGCCGATACCCTGCTCAGCGCGGTGGCCACGCTCACCCTGCCGGATCAGGCGATCAGGGCGAAATTGCGGCTCGACGGCGACCCCGTAAGAGAGCAGGACGTGATCGTCTCGACCACCGCCTCGACGACGGTGAGCGCGATCGTGGCGAGCAGCCAGATCCCTTCGGGGGCCATCTTCGAGGTCGAGTTCTTGCAGGGCGAGACCAGCCTGTTGTCCGGGCACGTCGCCTTGGACTAGAGCACCGATCAGGTTGCCGACAGCAACGGCAGTGCTGGAAAAGCGTCCTCGCCTCGCATGGACGCGTTTTCAGCGCTGCCTCTGGAGAGGTCTGCTGCCGGTTCGGTGCTCTAGGTTGTCAATTTGACGCAGCAATCAACCTGATTGCTGCTCTAGGTGGGATCGCGAGCCGGTCATCATGGGGACCCTCGACGGCGCCGTGGTGGTCAAGGCGGGACACGACGCGCCTGGCTTGGAGGGGGTGGGCCGGGTGGTGTTACGGAGGACGGCGAACGAGCCGTTCGAGAGCAACCCCGTGCCAACCTGCCCTCATACAGAGCCACGAAAGAGACCAGGGGCCGGGTGGTCGGGATGCCGGGATCGTGGTCGATTCCGGAGGGAACCCCTTCCCGCATTTTCTTGAGCCGATCGAAGGAGCCCGGGGCCCGTTGCAGGCGAAGGCGGGCGCTCAACCGGCTCGACGCCGTCGCGCCCCACTACGGGAGGCCCAGGATCATGCGGACAAAGCTACTGATGATGCTCGTGCTGGGAAGCACCGCCTGTAATGGCGGCTATTCTGAGGAGGGCGTTGGCGAAGCGAGTGGATCGGCCGTCTCGGCCGGGGCGCCAACCGGGTGCTGGGAGGCATTCGATGCCTGCCTCCGTTCGGGGACGGACCCAGACCTCTGCGACCGGGTGGCTGCAGAATGCAGCTCGGGCGAACCGGGGACCGTGAGCGGAGCCGGCCTCGAGGAAGACTGCTGGGTCGAACCCGACACGGGCGAGGTCTGGTGCGCCGACAGCCCAAGCCCCGATACCGGTGTCGGTGGTGCTGGCGGAGTCTGCGAGATCGATCCCACGACCGGCGAGGTCGTCCGGTGCGACCCGGATGGCGTCGGGGGTTGCGGCGGCTACGCGGGCTGTGACCCCGGCGGGATCGGTGGCAGCGGCGCCTACGCAGGCGGTGACCCCGACGGGATCGGCGGCAGCGGCGCCTACGCAGGCGGTGACCCCGGCGGGATCGGCGGCAGCGGCGCCTACGCAGGCGGTGACCCCGGCGGGATCGGCGGCAGCGGCGCCTACGCGGGCGGTGACCCCGGTGGGATCGGCGGCAGCGGCGCCTACGCGGGCAGTGACCCC
>JAFGBI010000308.1 GCA_016933275.1 Polyangiaceae bacterium
GTCCGTCCCGAAGGTCCCGGCCGAATCCCCGGTGGTCGCCGGAACCGCAGCCGGCAGCCGAAAACCCGCTGCCCCGGCCGGTGCCGAAGCCGAGGCCGTCACTCCCTTCGCCCATACGTCGCTCGATGCCTGCCACCTCGCGCAAAGCGCGCTGGTGAAGGAGACCGGATCGCCCGGCAGCTGCCGCGGGGCTACGGGCCGGTTCGGGCTCAGCTCCGTCGAGCTCTGCAGAGCGCATATCGGTTCCGGGTAACGCGCCGTATCCACCGAAGCCGACGACGCCATAAGGTGCGAGGAGCGCGGCATGGCGGACTAGGAGGCGCGCCATCCAGGATCAACAACCTGGAGCACCACACCGGTAGCAGATCTCGCCCGAAGCGCCGTTGGAAACGTACCCTCGCTGGGCATGACGCTTCCAGCGGCGCCGTTGCTGTTGGCACCGTGATTGGTGCTCCAGGCGCGACGAGCAGCCTACGCCACCACCGACCTTGCTCCCGAGACAGGGGACGCCTGGCGGCGCCGGTCCGTACGCCGCCAGCGGATTGGTCTGGCCCAACTGTCCCAATTCGGAAGTCCGTAAACGGCAACCCATCGCGACCAGACGGGGGGCGGGGTCGCCTTCCCCTGGGGATCGACCTGGCCGGAGGGGTCCACCCATTTGGTTGACGCCCTGCGGCAACTCTGAAACCCTCCCTTGCGAGGGGCCGGACGCTGACGGCGCCAGGCGTCGAGTGCACTGCGGCAGGTGCGCGGAGGAGTGGGCCATGTCGGAAATGGATCAGGGACAGATCCCCTTGGATCCGAGGTATCGCGTTATCAAGCGGTACACGAATCGGAAGCTATACGACACTCGGGACAGCCGTTACGTCACGCTCCTCCAGCTGGCGGACATGATCCGCGATGGTGAGGAGGTACGTGTCCTCGACAACGCGACCAAGGAGGACAAGACGGAGGTCACGCTCGCGCTCATCCTGTCCGAGGAGCTGAAGTCGCGACCGCGCGCCCTTCCGCTGCCCACACTCGAGGCCCTGATGCGTCACGGGGGCGGCCGGGTGCTGACCCAACTCCGAGACAGCCCAGTCGGTCGGCTCGCAGGCCCTCCCATCACCCTGCCGAGTTGCGAGGATGGTCCGAACCGCGGCGAGCCAGATGGTAGTCTTGGGATGACGGGTCAAGGGGTCCTTGCCACCCTCGAGCAATGGCATCAAGCAGTCGATGAGCGGGTCCGGAAGGTCCTCCCTCCCCCCCTGACCGTGGCTGAGCTTGAGGTGAGGGTTGGTCGGCTGGCCGAACGCGTATCGGAGCTGGAAAGGCGAATGGCGAACCGCCAAGCTCGGAAGGAATAGCGGACTCGACCCAATGGTTGTTCGCACGTCCCATGTTTCGGCGACTCCTACGGCCCTCCCGACCTCCTCCCAACGATGAATTCGAGCGTGAAGCGCTAAGTCACCTGGGGTCGCTCTTGGCGGTGGCGACTCGTCTCACTCGCAACACCGCCGAGGGGGAGGATCTCGTCCAGGACACCTTGGTGAAGGCCCTCCGTGCCCGCACCCGGTTCGAGGCGGGTACGAACATGCGGGCATGGCTCCTCAGGATCCTCACCAACACCTTCATCAACCGCTATCGCCGAGATGGCCTCGAGCGGACGTTGACGGATGGTCCGGACGCGGATTCGCTGACGGACGGCTGGGTGAGCGCTTCCACGATGGAGGCGATGCGCGATCCCGAGTCCCAGGCGCTGCGGTCGGTGATCGCTCGGGAGATCGGCGCCGCGCTGGACGAGCTCCCCGACGAGTTTCGGGTCGCCGTGGTCCTCGCCGACATCGAGGAACTGTCGTACAAAGAGATCGCCGAGATCGTGGACTGCCCAATCGGGACCGTCATGTCACGCCTATACCGTGGGCGAAGGCTGCTCAAGCAGCGACTGTTCGAACATGCATGCGCGCTCGGCATCGTGGGCCCAGAGGCGTTCGTCGGGACGAACGCGAAGGCCGAAGGCGAGGGCGACCGTACCTCGACTCCAGTGCCGCTCGCGGCCTATCGGCAACGAAAGGCGGCGGCGCGATGACCACCTGTCGCGGCCTGCAGCCGTTGCTCGATCCGTACATGGATGGCGAGCTTCAACCCGATCGCATGATTGAGGTGGAGCAGCACCTCGCGAACTGCAGTCATTGCCTCACCCGAGTGCGTTTGGCGAGCGCGGTAAGGAGCAGCCTGCGCGAACAGACGCGGAACAGCGCCCCCGTATCGCCAGAGTTTCAGGTGCGCGTGGAGCGGGCGCTAGCGGCGGAGCGGGAGCGGGAGACGGCGCGGGCTACCGAGGCTCCGAGCCATGGGTACCTGCCGTGGCAAACGATCCTGCCGATGGCGGCCGCGGCCGCGGCGACGCTGGTGTGGGCGGCGTCGATCAAGGATCGACCGGAAGGATACAGCAGCGCCGTTGCACAACCGGTCACCTTGGGCATCGCGGACGGCGCTGACCAGTTGATCGACGAGTTCGTCAGCGTGCATGCCCGCGGTGGGGACGCCACGATGCCGGCTGTGGCCGAGCCGTCGCTCATCGGCCAGCTCGAGCCCGAGGTGGGGTTTCCGGTCCGCGCGCCGAGTCTCTCGGAGTATGGCGCTTCGTGGGAAGGTGGCACCGTGGTGCGAACGAACCATCGGGAACAACGCGCAGCCCTGCTCCGGTACCGGGTGGGTAGTCATCGCGTGTCGGTGTACATCTACGATGCAAATAGATGGCCCCTCCGAGCGCACCTCGAACCGCGCGTCGTGCGCAACATGCCCGTATACGTGGGACAACGGCGCGGCTACTCCATCGCTGCGGCGGAGCGCCGCGGGATCGGGTACGCAGCTGCCGCGGATCTCGACGACGAGGAGACGGCCGAACTCGTCGCGGCGGCCTATCGTTGAGCAGAGGTCGCAGGCCCGAACCAGGAGCCTCGTCGGTGCGCGGTGTCAACACCTTCATGTCACCGCCAGAGACGAACGCCCCTCGAATCCTCGACGCAATGGGGATCCGCTACGAGCTCAGAAGCTATGCAGCGGACAACAACCACCTCGACGCCGCCGCGGTCGCCGATCGCATCGGGATGCCGCCGGACCAGGTGCAAAAGACCTTGCTCGCTCGCGGTGACCCTCACGGCGTGTGCTTCGCGGTGTTGGCCGCCCATGGCGAACTAGCCTTCAAGGCGCTGGCCCGAGCGAGCGGGGATCGGCAGGTGGCGCTCGTCCCCCCGAGGGAGGTGACCATCCTGACCGGGTACGAGCGCGGCGGGGTCACGGTGCTCGGCGCGAAGAAGGCCTACCCCGTGTTCGTGGACGAGTTGTTCGAAATCCACGACCTCGTGAGCGTGAGCGCGGGCGTACGGGGAACGCAGATCCTGCTCGCGCCCGCCGACTAGCTGCGAGTGACCGGGGCCAAGCTCGTCCCCATTATGCACCCGACAGCTGGCTGACGGGACGGTATTCTGCGCGGACGATCGAGAACGGAGCGGTTGGCATGCAATTCCTCTTCGTGATGGACCCCGCAGCGGAAATGCTACCCGACAGGGACACCAGCTTCGCCCTGATGCGGGGAGCCCTCGCGCGCGGCCATGGCTGCCTGCACTGCTTACCCAGGGAGCTCTCGCACTACGGCCGGGAGGTCATTGCGCAATGCCGATCCATCGTGGTGGCGGACACGGCACCCCATGTCACGCTCGCTCGACCCACCACGGTCGGTCTCGCGGATCTCGATGCCGTGTTCGTACGCAAGGACCCACCGTTCGATGTCGCCTACCTCCACCTCACCCAAATGCTCGATCTGGTCCAGGATCGGGTGCTGGTGGTCAACACGCCACGGGGCCTGCGGGATGCCAACGAGAAGCTCTTCGCGTTCCATTTCAGCCACCTCATGCCGCGCTCGCTGGTGAGCTGCGAGCCCGCGAGGATCCTCGACTTCGTGCTCGAGGTGGGGGGCCAAGCGGTGCTCAAGCCCCTCGACGGCGCTGGAGGCAGCGGTGTCGTCTCGCTGACCGTGGGGGATCGCAACACGCGATCACTGGTGGACCTGCACACGCGGGAGGGACGCCAGCACGCGCTGGTTCAAGAGTACGTCCCGGCGATCCGCGGTGGTGACAAGCGAGTGATCGTGCTCGACGGCGAACCGCTCGGGGCCATCCTCCGCGTCCCCCGCGAGGACGACCTGCGCGCCAACATCCACGTCGGGGGCCAGGTGTTCCCAACCGAGCTCGACCGCGCAGAGCGAGCGCTGGTAGACGAGGTCGGAGTGGCGCTGCGCGAACACGGACTGTGGCTCGTCGGCCTCGACCTCATCGGCGGACGGCTGATCGAGATCAACGTCACCAGCCCTACCGGACTGCAGGAGCTCGGCCGCCATCAGCATCGACCCCTGGAGGAAGCGGTGATCGCGTGGGTCGAGGGCCGCGTGCAGGGGTGACCCTCGGGGTTGGAGGGGCCATTCCCACGAGCACCGATCACCGGGAATTTGGCCCACGCGCCCGGAGCAGTGGAGGGTCGTACCATGTCGAGGAGTTGCGAGATCTGCGCCAACCATCGCGCGTATGGGCTCTCGGAGCAACCGCGCGTCCCGCTCCAACCGCGTCGGATCCGGATGATCCTCATCGAGAACCGTATCTTCTCGCTGTGCGAGCATCACATCAAGGAGCTCGTCGACGCGGGCGCCTCCACGATCGCGGCCGTTCAGTCCCTGTTCGCGGAGACAGCGGGGATGCGCTCGCTGGTGACGCGAAGAGCGCCCCTGAACCGGCGTGTCTTCCCCCCCCGTCCCGAGGGACGACGGGCAACCAAGGGCCGCCGTGCCAGCGATCAGCGAACATGACACGGCAGTCGGGGTGATGGCCGCCCCGCGCCGACAACCGAGGTCTTGTGCGCATCGCCACCGTTCATCGTCTGGTGCTGCTCTTCTTCGTGACGTTGACCGTCACGGCCGTGGTGTGGTCGGTCGAGGACCGACCGCCGAGAGAGCCCGCGCCCGACGGCGGCGGCGCGCGGGCGGCGATCCCGACCGGAGCGGCGGTAGTGGTATGGGTCGACGTCGAGGGATGGCGGAGGTCGGGGCTCGCCGCGGCGCTCTTCGGGGCCGTGGGGGGAGAAGGCCCACTCGACGAGGTCGCCGAGGTGTGTGCCCGGGACCCGACGGCTGGGGTACGCGAGCTTGCGTTCGCCATCCCCAGGCACGCCGCAGGCACCCGGGAGGAAGGGCCGGAATTCGGCCTGGCCGCGAGCGGCGATCTCGCTGCCGAAGCGGTGGCTGACTGCGCCACCGCGATCTTGCGGCGGCGCGGGGCGGACCCTAGCCACCAGCGCGTCGGCGGGTTCGTCACCGTGCGCGATCGGCGCCGATCGAGCAAGGGTGAGGTGGCGGCTCGAGATGGCGGACCGGCTCTCCTCTCCGGCGGCAACTACCTGCGAGACATGATCGAGACGGCGGAGGGCCGCTTCCCAAGCGTCATCGATGAGCCGGCGCATCGCGAGCTGAACGAGGCGGTCGGCGAGAAAGCAGCCCTCGTGGCCACCGTCCTCCTCCCCACCAGCCCCGATCGCTGGCCCGATGCCATCCCCGGGGTGAGCGCGAGCGATCTCGATCACGTGCGAGGCATTGCCCTCGGCGTCCGCCTCCTACCGCCGGTCATCGCGCGCGCTCTCGTGATCTGCGACGAGGAGCCACCGTGCCGGGGGCTGGCTGCCACCATCCGCAACCGACTCGACGCCGCGAACGGCCCGCTCACCAGACGATGGGTGGGGTTTAACTTGCCCACGCGGGTGCGCATCCAAGCCACCGCCCGGCACGTGACCGCCGAACTCTCGCTCTCACCCGAAGAGGCAAAGAGGCTGGTCGAGCTCGGAAAGGATCTCTGGTCACCGGCCGGCTCGGACGGCCCGCGTCAGGAGCCGTGACACCCGCGCCAGGTCGAACGGCTTCTCAACCCGTCCGTTCGGTACGCGTTCGAGGAAGCGCGCCGCTTCCGGGGTGAAGGCACCGCCCGTCATGAACACGAGCCGCCGCTCGATACCGGGGCGATTGAGGCGGACGGCCTCGAACAGATCCATGCCGGATACGCCTGGCATCATGAGGTCGGAGAAGACCACGTCGTAGGGTGGTTCGCTCAGAAGCAGCCGAAGGGCCTCCCGACCGCTCGCCACCGTCGTCACCTCGTGCTCACCCTCCAGCATCAACCGGAGGGCGCTGACGACGCCAGGATCGTCGTCGATCACTAGCACGCGCGGCCTGAATTCCAGGGACGGCGGCGGCTCGGAGTCGAAGCGATCGTGGCTCGGAGGCGCTACCTCCACCCCCGGCCGAGCGGCGGGAAGCGCGACGCGAAAGATGTTGTGTCCCGCGCCGTCCGACTCGATCTGCAGCGTACCTCCGAGGGAACGGACGATCCCGTGGCCCAACGACAGGCCGGACCACGCCCAGGCCTTGCCGGGCACGAAGCCAAGGCTCGGATCGGTGACTCGCGCGACGAGGTCGGCTTCGAGGGTCGGCCCCGCGTCGGTGAGCTCGACGATGACCTGGTCCCGCACCTGCCGCAACACCACGTGGATCTCGGCGTTCTGAGCGCTCTCGGGGAGCGATCGCGCCGCCTGCACGAGCAGTCCCAGGAACACCTGCTCTAGGCGCGCCGCGCTGCCGACGACCAACGAGACCTCGCCGAGATCCACCAGCAAGGTACCACGGTGACGGACCTCGTTGCCGACGACACCGATCGCGTTCCGCAGCAACTCCGCCACGTCCACCGGTCCGCGGTCGGCGTCGTCGGTGCGGGAGAGGGCCCGCATGTGCCGGACCACCTCCGCCACTCGCTCGGCACCGTCTTGTGCCTCCAGTAGCCGGACGGTGGTCTCCTGGACCAAGGTGGGATCCTCGGCCACCTGAGCGAGCTTCGCCGCCACGTGATCGAGGTTCAGCAGGACGTACGTGAGGGGGTTGTTGATCGCGTGGGCCATGCCACCAGCAAGGAGTCCGAGTGCGCTGAGGCGGTCGGTCTGGAGCGCGTGGGTTTCCTTCCGGACTCGTTCGGTCACATCGCGTCCAAAGCAGAAGACGGCTGGACTCCCGTCGATCTCACCTGCCACCGAGCTGACTTCGAGGACCAGGACGCTGCCATCACCGCGGTGAACACGAAACTCCGAGGGACCCGGTGGTTCGCCGGACATGCGCAGCTGCGCGTGACGGTCGTCGAAGCGAGCGACCTCGGAAGGATCGAGGAAGGACCGCAGGTCGGGCCAGGTGCCGTCGGGGGAGGCAACGGCATCGAAGAGCTCCAGGTATGCTTGGTTTCCGTAGAGCACCCGCTCGCGATCGAGGACCCATATGGGCTGCGGAGCTCCGTCGATCAGCTCGCGGAAGCGGGCCTCGGAGCGCGCGAGGCGGTCATCGCGTACGCGGCCGAGCTCGGAGCGGCGCACGGCGAGGACGCAGCACCCCAGACGATCGGCAAGCGAGCGAATGGCAACCGACACGATCGCGCGCTGTCCGTCACGTCTTACGAGCGTAGTCTCGAAAGTGGCGGGTTCGATGGTGCTGGAGACCGCGACGGATGGGTCACCGGCCGCATCGAGCCGCCGAACAACCTCGGGCAGGGGTAGGAGAGCATCCAATTCACGTCCCGGGAGCTCTGCGGCAGGGTACCCGGTGAGCCACTCGGCAGCAGCGTTGGCCTGCGCGATGCGGCGCTCCGCCACCACCTCGATGAGCCCCACACCGAGGTCCGCCGCCGCCGCCGCGAGCGCCGCAGCCGGATCGAGGTCGTCCACGGTACCGAACGTCATAGGAGCCCTGAGCGGTAGGTGTGCACCACCGTCGTCGCACACTCGCGTGCCGCGAACGTGAGCGCAGCGACATGGCGCAGGAGACACTGCTCGACGGCAGGCATGGGGGGAAATGCGCTCACCACGGTCACCGACTCGGCGCGTCCGGTCGAGGCGACAACCCAACGCAGAGTAACCCGCGCGCCCTCGATGCTGTCCAGCACCGGCTGCCCGGCAAAACAGCGGTCTGCCTCGGCCTGGTGTTCCAGAACCGTCCCAACCACATCGCGGGGATCGCTCGCCATCGGCTCCGGCTGTTCCAAGGCCAGCGCTCGGAGCACGGCTCCGTCTGGATCACGGGGTGACGGGGACCGGTCGGGTTCGAGGGTCGTCCGCCGCGAGATCAACCGAGTTTTCTCGGACGTTGGTGGTGCGAGTCCAGCCGTCGTTGGGCCTGCCTGCTCGGGTGCGTAGTAGATCCGCGCGATTCGCTGTGGGTCAAGCAGGGCGTTCGGAGGGTCTTGCACGCGAGGACCGGTCACTGCCCACACCAACCAGAGACCGCCAACCACGAAGACGAGGGAATAGAGGGCCGCGGCGAGCAGCACCGAATCGACCACCATCCCGGGAGGGCGGGGTGGCAGACGCACGACTTCGGAGTAGAGCGCTGTGGACCCGTACCACAAGAGGCACCGGTCCCCCGCTCGCTCGAGCCGCTGACCCCGCAGGTCGCCGAGTCCGTGTGGCGCACCCCCCACCCACGCACGCCCTGCCAGGACACCCTCGGTACAGAGGTCCCATCCTCGGGCGTGTGCGCGGAAGGGTATTGCCGACGGGGACACGCCATCGGGTCGGGGCATGCGAAGCCGAGGTTCATCGAACTCGACGCTTTCGCCCTGCTGAAAGTCGTGCGTGCCGAGCACGGCCTCGTCCCACACCGCAGTCGTCCGCAGGCGAAGGTCAGTGGATGGATCGGGGTAGCGCGAGGACGAGGACATCTCGTTGGTAGACCCCGTTGAAGGCGGTGGACCGGAACCGTTCAGGGGCGCCCCGGTCGAGATGCCACGAGCACCAGGGTTCGAGGTTCGAGAGACGGCCCTGACGAACCGGTGGCCCACGCCGGACCAGCCGTGAGCACGAGCGAAACGCCAACCGAAATCCTACACCAACTCGGTGGTGAGCTCCGAAGCATGAGACAGCCGGCTGTTCGGTTGAGGCGGTTCGGATGCGGTGAGGGGAGCGGACCTCGCTCTTGCCGCGACTTTGGAAGGGGGGTGTAAAAAGAGTTCCTTCGTCCACCGAGGTCGATAGGGCGAAATGGTAGGGTGCGAGCGAGCGGAGAGCGAGCGGAGAGCGAGCGAAGGCGGGGGTGGTCCCCTGTCTCGAGAGAAATGCGCTTGCGCGGGGGGAAAACTCCGACTAGTTTTCGCCACCCTTTCCCATGGCAACTGCAGTCATTCGCACGGGCGGCCGCCAGTTCCGCGTTTCCGAGGGTGAGACGCTCCTCGTCGAGAAGCTCGGGGGCAGCCCCGGAGACAAGATCCGATTCGAGGAGGTCCTCTTTTTCGCGAGCGGCACTGAGGGGTCAAGCCCGAAATTCGGCAAGCCGGTCGTCGCGGGGGCGGTCGTGGAGGGCGAGATCGTCGCCCAGACCCGCGGCCCCAAGCTCATCGTCTTCAAGTTCCAGAAGCGCAAGAAGTCCAAGGTCAAGGCGGGTCACCGTCAGGACTATACAGCCGTGAGGATCACGTCGATCTGGGCGTGAAACGGCGACAGGCAGGATCATGGCTCACAAGAAGGGCGGCGGCTCATCCCGAAATGGACGGGGATCGAATGCGCAGTATCGCGGCGTGAAGGTCTACGGCGGGCAGTCGGTTCGAGCCGGCAGCATCCTGGTCCGTCAGGTCGGACAGACCATCGATCCGGGCCGGAACGTGGGAATTGGTAAGGATTTCACTTTGTTTGCGCTCGTGGACGGGGTGGTCGCGTACGAGCACGCATCGCGCGTGAAGAAGCGCGTCTCGGTGTATCCTGCCACCGTTCATTGATCCCAGCGGG
This sequence comes from Polyangiaceae bacterium, assembly GCA_016933275.1. GTDB lineage: Bacteria > Myxococcota_A > Polyangia > Polyangiales > Polyangiaceae > JAFGBI01. Next base: position 9,838 of record JAFGBI010000308.1, read on the forward strand.
ATCCTCCGACCCCGCTGCTCTGACTCGATCGGCCTCTGACTCGATCGGCCCTGACTCGATCGGGAAGCGTTGGCGCGCCGAGGGAATGCGCTGGACTACCGACTGCTCATCACGGATCTCGACGGCACACTCATCGGGGGTGGAGGTGCGCTCAACGAGTGTGATCTGAGAGCCATCACGGAGCTCCGGCGGCGCGGGATCGTCGTGAGCATCGCGACGGGACGAATGTATTCGGGGACGCGGGAGATCGCGCGACGAATCGGCGTGGAGGGACCTGTTGCCTGCATCGACGGCAGCCACATCGTAGACGTGGGAACCGATTCCGACCTCGTGTGCCACACGCTGGGCACGGAGGCCCTGCTCATGGTGGCGGAGACCCTGAGGGAGGCTGGGGCGGCATCGGTGGTCTTCTCCCGCGACGTTATCTGGTTCGACCGCAGGTCGGAGCAGTACCTGCCGTTTCTCACGGTGTGGTCGGATCGAACGGAGGAGATTCCGAATACGCTGGCCGACGGGCGCTGGAACGACCACGACGCCGTCACGGCGCTGGTGGCGATCGCTCCCGCGACCCGCTTGACCGTGGCTCGGGACCGAATCCTGGCGGAAATCGGCGCGGACGTCCAAAATGTCCTTTTCATGATCGATCGTGATGGCAACGCCGGAATGATCCTTCGTTCGGCGGGCGTGTCCAAGGGGACGGCCCTCGAATGGATCGCCCGCCACCACGGAATCGACGCCTCTGCGGTGGTCGCCGTGGGTGATTGGCTCAACGACATCCCGATGCTGGAGACGGCAGGCCGAGCATTCTGCATGGCACAGTCACCACCGGAGGTCGTGGCGACAGCGGAGCTTCTGGAGGCGGACGGTTGGAACGGGGGCGGCATCGCGGAAGCGGCGGCTCGCTCTGGACTCCTCTAGCCCAAAGTGTCTTCAAGCCGAGCACCACCTTGAGGCGGGCTCGGGCTCGAACCGGCCCTCTGAAGACCCTCCCCAGCAGCAAGGTGGTGAGGACTGGGGTACCGAACCGGCAGCAGACCTCGCCAGCGGAGGCGTTGGAAACGCGCCCCAGATCGCCACCCCGCGACGCGGCGAAGTGGCGACGCGAGTTCCGCGCCCCTGGCGGCCAATGGTGGCAGGGGTGCGTGGCCAGGGACACGTCTTCGGCGCTGCCGCGGCAGCCGGCGACCTGTTCGGTGCACGAGCGGGGTTGGGGCGACCACGGCAACGAACCGCTGCGACCGGCCGGAACCGCCGGCTTCCCGCGCCCAGGCGGGTGAAGGCACTGGAGCCAGGCCTCCCGTGGTAGAAGGGAGGCGTACGTGGCTTCGATCGCCGTCCTGCCTCCGGACCTCGCGAGCCAGATCGCGGCTGGCGAGGTGGTGGAGCGACCGGCAAGCGCGGCGAAGGAGCTCGTCGAAAACTCCCTCGATGCTGGGGCGCGGCGTTGCGACATCGCGATCGAGGGAGGAGGCGTGACTGGCCTCCGGGTGACGGATGATGGTGCCGGCATGGCTGAGGCGGACGCGCGCCTCGCGGTCGAGCGCCATGCGACGAGCAAGCTCCGGGTGTTCGACGATCTACGCCACGTGGCAAGCTTCGGCTTTCGTGGCGAGGCCCTGCCGAGCATCGCATCGGTGTGCCGCTTCACCCTGCGGACACGCATGGCCGAGGAGGACGCCGGCATCGAGCTCACCATCGAAGGTGGTGGCTTGCCCGAGGTCCGTCCCGCCGGGACCGCGGTAGGCACCGAGGTCTCGCTGCGCGATCTGTTCTTCAATGTCCCGGCGCGCCGCAAGTTCCTGCGATCGACCGGGACCGAGGCAGGACATGTCGTGGAGGCGATCGAATCGCTCGCGCTCGCCAGACCGGACGTGACCTTCACCATTGAACGCGACGGGCGGCGAGTCCGCGAGTGGCTACGAGCAGCGGGGCGAGCGGAGCGTGTCCGCGACGTCATCGGAGATGTCCCGCTGATTCCGTGCGAGGGCACGCGCGGGCCGCTGCGGGTCGAGGCCTTCCTGTCTCGACCCGAACAGGCGCGTACTGGCGCGGGGGGTCTACGCCTCCTCGTGAACGCGCGAGTGGTGCGGGATCGAGCCGTGGCGGCAACCGTCGCGCAAGCCTACGGCAGCGTCCTCGAACGGGGACGCTACCCCCGTGGCGTAGTCTACCTCGACATCGCCCCCGAGCTCGTCGACGTCAACGTGCACCCGCAGAAGGCGGAAGTGCGCTTCGCGGACCCACGTGCGATCACTGACGCCCTCTACAGCTTGCTCTCCCGCGAGCTGGCAGCCGCGCTCTCCCTGCCGCGCCCCAATCGCTCCGCATGGGGCACCCGAGGATCCGCTGACCCACCGAAGCCGCGCGCCGCAGGCGGCAGCGAAGACACGGACCCGAGGACAACCGCTGCTGATTTGGCCTACGCGGACACCACGGCAAGCGGCAACCCCGAGGACACTCCCGCAGCCACGGGGCACGAGGGGCTCCAGGGCGAGGCCAGAGACCCACTCCCTACCGCCGCTGACGACCCCTGGGGGCTCTTCACCACACCGCGTGGGGTGGCGGCACCCTGCAGCACCGAACGGGGCGCCGAAGAGCTCCGCGAGCCGACCGCGGTGCTGGCGGTCCAAGACTCGACCGCGGCTCCTCTACGACCCCGCCCGGAGGTCGAATGGCAAACGTTGCGGTTCCTCGCCCAGGTTCAGAAGACCTACCTCGTCTGCGAGGGCAAGGATGGCATCTACGTCATCGACCAACACGCCGCCGCCGAGCGAGTCAACTTCCACCGGCTACGCAAGGCCTACGCCGAGCGCTCCGTCGCTGCGCAATCCCTCCTCTTTCCGCTGGTGATCGACGCGCCGGCAACCGAAGTGGCGTTGGTGGAGGAGCACGGCTCGGCGATCTCCGCCGTGGGATTCGATCTTCGGGTGCGGGGCCCTCAATCGCTCAGCATCCACGCGGTCCCTCGTCTCCTGCAGCGCGCCAGCCCCGAACGACTGGTCCGCGATCTCATCGGCGAGCTCCTCCGCACCGGCGGCCGCGGTTTCTCCGACGCAATCGATCTGGCGCTCGCTCGGATGGCTTGCCACGGCGCGGTCCGCGCCGGTGATGGCCTGTCGTCGACCGAGGCCTCGGCGCTGCTCGCGGCGCTCGATGGGGCGGACTTCGCGGGATTCTGTCCACACGGACGACCCGTCGTCGCATTCACGAGCTGGGGCGAGCTGGAGCGCAAGGTCGGTCGCCGTTGAGCGCGTCTCGCCCGCGACGTCTTGGCGAGATGGTGATACGAAGAACGGCTCGATGGCACCGCCGATGGCACTGACGGTCGTGGTTGGACCGACCGCCTCGGGAAAAACCGCCCTCGCCGTGTCGCTTGCCGAGCGCCTCGACGGCGAGATCGTAAGCGTGGACAGCGTCCAAATCTACCGCCGCTTCGACCTAGGCTCTGGAAAACCTACGGACGCCGAGCGGGCGCGAGCACCACACCACTGCATCGACCTCGTCGATCCGCTCGATTCGATGGACGCAGCGCGCTTCTCCGAGCTCGCGGATCTCGCCATCGCCGAGATCTCCGCTCGGGGTCGAAGACCGATCGTCTGCGGCGGTACATTCTTGTGGGTACGGGCGTTGCTCTTCGGACTCGCTCCCGCGCCACCGGCGGACGCGGGTGTCCGCGAACGGCACGCAGCCGTGGCGGCTCAGGAGGGGCGCGAGGCCCTGCACCGAAGGCTGGCGACCGTCGATCCCATCGCGGCCCGCCGCCTTGCGCCCAACGATTTCGTCCGCGTGAGCCGAGCCCTCGAGGTGTACGAACTCTCTGGGGTCACCCTGAGCGCCTGGCAGAGTGCCCACGGTTTTCGAGCGCCACGGTACCCCGCGCGTCTGGTCGGAATCCGACATTCGGGCGAGGCGCTCGACCACCGTATCGGTGACCGCGTCGCGGCGATGCTTGCGGCCGGGTGGATCGATGAGGTGCGAGATCTGATCGCTGATGGCTACGCGGAGGCGCGACCGATGCGGAGCGTCGGATACCGCCAGATCGCCGAGGAGATCCTCGGGAACCAGTCGACGGGTGACGCCGACCTGGCGACTCGGATCTATCGCGCAACCCGGGTCTTCGCCCGCCGGCAGCGCACCTGGCTACGGGACCAGCCCGTCCGCTGGTTGTCGCCGGTCGAGGCCGCCGCGTTGCCGGCCACGGTGCTCGCCGAGCTCGACGCTCCCCTTGACTGAGGCAGCGACCGCGCTGGTCGATCGGCCAGAGATGGTACCGGGACCAGCCCGGGTTCGGGAACGTCTTCTGGCAGACTCCGCGACGCCGCCCAACCCCGCGGAGCCAGAACCGAACAGGCCATCACCGGTCGGGCAAGGCGCGGGGGAGCTCAATGCTGACGGCCGACGGCTGGCGGCAACGAGAGCCCCGAGAATTCCTCCTGCCAGATTCGGTCAAAATCGCACCGCCAAGAGACTAGAGTGCGAGCGAGGCGTCCAGCGCTGCCAAGAACGACGGGGGCGCGATGCGGGGTCGCTCGCCGGTGATCTCCGCCGGGTGCGCGTGGAGCGGAGGCCGCTCGACGACGACGGGAACCACCTCGGCCGGGATGGCTTCGGGGCGTCGCCCGCGAAGCGCGTCACCAATGCGATGCCGCTCGAGATCCTCGCGAGCGCCCGGTGGAAGCTCGAGGTTCGTGTCGTAGGCCCCGGGCGCTCCGTACGGGAGCTCATGCTCGAGTTCATCGCGAGGAGGCGGTGAGGTCGCGAGCTCGCTCAGCCGTTCGAGCTCGAGATCGCCACCCAGAGGCTCATCGAGTTCGATGGTCTCCCCGAGCTGCTCCGGCGTGGGGCCTTCCGAGAATTCCCGAACGGGGAGCTCCGGCTCGACCTCGAGCAGGTCCCGGGGTGGCTCCCCTTGCGCTGGCAGATGAACCGGCGCGGCCACTTGCCTTCCAGACTGCGGCGGTGGGGTGTGAAGCGGCACTTCACACTCGAGGTCCTCCCCGAGCTCCGTCGCGGCCGACGCGAGGGCCTCGTCCATCGAGGCAGCCGTTATCTTGGCGCGTGGCGATGAGGATGGGACTGGTTCTTCACCCTCGGCCTCCGACCCCTCGGCGACCTCGATCTCTGCCGCCTCCGCCTCGATCGAGGCGACCTCCTCTGGGGAAAGGTCGGTGACGTCGATCAGCTCGCCCTCGTCGAGCTCGAGATCGGCGTCCCCCATTAGCTCACCTTCGAGCGCGATGATCCCACTCGGAGTGGCATCTTCGGCAACCTGCTGGTTCGGCGAAGGGGGAAAGGTGGCGGGGCGCGGCGGGGGTTCGGTGATGAGGTCGAAGTCCTCGACGACCTCTGGCGGCTCGGAACGTAAGGGAGCGAGCGCCGCGGCCCTCGCCGCCGCGAGCGGAGCGACCTCTGCCGCGGCTGGCACTGCACCGAGTGCCGCGGTGGGGGCATCCAAGGGAGCACGACGGGGTCGCGCGGCGTTCCGGCGCACGCGGCTCAGCAGTTCCTCGAGCACCACGACACGGGACGAGACGCTCACCGGCTCCCTCCGTGCGGTTTCGAATCCTCTTGGAGGCGAGCGAGCACCTCGCCCCACGCCGCCCCCTCGTCGAGCCACTGGGTGACCCGAACCGCCGTGCGCGGATTGACCACGAGGAGGCGCGACATTGCCCCCGCCCGGCCCAGCAGGACCGCGCGCGTATCGCGTCCGAAGAGCCTCTGCAGAGCCCCCTCCACGACGCGAGCGACGAGCCAGTCTCCCGGAGCGCCGAGGGGTGACCCCGCTATCGTCATGACCAGGGCGCGACCCCAACGCTCGAGCCCCAGCGAGCCAAGACCCGTCAGCGCCAGCTCGCCCCCAAGGTACTCCACCACCCCTTCGATCGAGGTGTCGGCTGCGCGAGTGCCAAGCCCCTCGGCCACGCGGCGGCCAAGCTCGGTCCCCATGCGGTGCCCAAGGTCGGTGCGGGAGGACTCCGGGAGGCCCGAGATGAGGTCACGCAGCAGATCGGCGGGCAGGAGCACGCGGGGGGCCGTTGGTCCCTGCGCCACGAGTCCCCGCTCGAAGTCGAATTCGACCGTGTGGGAGGGGTTGAACCGGGGCTCTACCATGCGAACCTCGCGCCAGGACTCCGGCGCACCGGCGAGAAGTATACGGCTCCCGGGGGCCAGCCTGTCAAATGCCCTGGGAATGCGGAGCGTGGCCCAAGCCGCGGGGTCCTCCGCTCGGCGGCCCGTCCGAGCCTCCTCGATGAAGAGGGCCTGCCGGTCGCCGACGGCCGATCGGCAGGTGTGGACTCGTGGGTCGCGATACGATGTGCGCCCTCGGAGTCACCCCGTGGTCCCACCTGCCCGAACGATCCCGTGCGTCGTCTCGTTCGTGCTCGCAGCCCTGGCCTCCGCGAGGGACGCCGATGCCTCCCCCCGGGGGTCGATCCTCCTCGGCGGCGAGCCCCCGATGACAAAGCCCAACGTGGAGCGCGACGCCTGGCTCCCAACCGGACCGCCCCTGGTTGGTTCGTCACGACCCAATGGGTTCGAACGCGCTGCGTGTTCTTTTCGGCACCCAACCTGTCTGCACCGCCACCCCTCTGCGCCCGAAGCGGCGGCGATGGAGACGCTACTCGCCCTCGAGGACGCCTACGAGCGGTTGGTAGTCACCATGGGGCTGCCCGCGCCCGAATGGGACGGGGGCCTGGGCGGTACCGTCGGTCTCGACTTCTACCTCACCCCAGCCAGTGCTTCGGGACCGCGGGCGGAGCTGGAGGTTGCCTTCGACCCGCCCGACCCATGGGGATTCGATCGGGCAAGTACGTTCTGTACCGCGCCAGTCGCGCCGGGAAGCGAGAGGCTCCGTTCGGTGGCCCTCTGCGTGGCGGAGGCGATCGCAGCCCGGCTCGATCCCGCGCTCACCCCGAGTCTTCGGCGGGCCTACGCCAGTCACCTCTGGCATGCCATCGGGGCCCCAACCAAGCGCGATCTCGAGGAACTCGAAGATGCGCAGGTGTCCCCGGAACGTGCGGTGGTCGGCCACGCTCGGAGCGCGGGGACCGCGGGAGCCACCCTCCTCTTCGAGCACCTCGAGCTCACCCGCGGCCGCGGTGGCGGGGGTGCGCTGGCGACCGCGCTCCTCGCCGCGGCCGCCAGCGACACCCCACCCCGCGCGATCGAGTGGGACGACGAGCCCGACCTGCTCGACGTGCTGCGGCATACCCTCGGCGAACGCCCCGCCGAAATGGGGCGCCTCTTCGGCCAGTTCGCGGTGGCCCGCGCCTTTCTCGGCAGCCGCGACGACGGGACCCATTTCCCCCGTCTCCTGTCCATCGGCGATGGCGGAAAAGTCCGCTTCGACTGGGCACTCCCGCTCTCGACCCTCCCGCGGCGCGTAGCGGCCACGCACCCGGTGGAGCCCACCGGATCGGTGTACGTCTGGATCGCCCTCGATGAAGTCCTCCTCACCGATCGCCTCGGGTTCCAGGCGGAGTGGGAGCCACCAGTAGCATTCCAGTGGACCCTGGTCCGAGTGGGCCCGGATGGGCGCGAACTCTCGCGGGTCCTCGCACCGTATCAGGAGCGGGCCACCGCCGTCACCCAACAGCTCGAGGGACTGGCCAGCGCGGCTGCGGTGCTGATCGTGGGAACGAACCTCGGCGGGGTCGATCTCGAGCACCCGCACGACCCCGATCTGTGGCCCGTGGAGCCAAGCGGGTGCACGGTGTACGTTACCCCCCTCTGATGATCACCTGGAACGAAGCGAACGTTGCTGCGATCCCGGGACGCAGGCTACGGGGACAGGACGGAAGATTCCCGCATCCGCCTCGCGACCACCGTGACCATCACCGGAGACCGACGCTAGAGCACCGATCAGGTTGCCGACAGCGACGGCAGCGCTGGAAACGCGTCCGTGCGAGGCAAGGCCGCGTTTCCAGCGCTGCCTCTGGTGAGGTCTGCTGCCGGTTCGGTGCTCTAGGTTGTTGAATTGACGCAGCAATCAACCTGACTGCTGCTCTAGGTGGGAACGCCGCGTAGCCAAAGTGCGTCGCCGACCGATGTGCGTAGCGAGGATCGCGACCCCGATGAGGAACGCCGCCACACCCGTCGGTCGCCGAGGCGGCGAGCCGACTGCGCACCCGCCACGCGCGGCGGCGACGCCAGTCGCGAGGTGCCGGTCCACGGCGATCGGGATGGTCACGTGTGTAAGCTCGTTGTCGTCGAGCTCAGCGCGCACGGTGAGATCCTGCCCACCGGTACCCGGCGTGGCCCGCACGGCGAAGGAGTAGCTCCCCGGCGCCCGCCGTTCGAGCGGTTCCGCGACGACTCCGTTGACGACCACGAGCGAGATTCGCGGGGGGCGGGCGCCGTCTGCAAGGTCGCCGCTCACCGTGCGAAGCTGCAAGAGTCCATGCAAAGCTTCGTCGCCGCCGGGTCGCACGAAGTCGTCTGCGAGCACCAAGTTGGTGGCGGACCGGCTCGGCTCTCCTTCGAGCGCATCGTCGGTGGTCAGCGCCGCGAGCGATCGCGTCACGCTGAGCAAACCCGGTCCCGCCCGGCGGGCAAGAGCGTCGTCGGGTAGGCGCGTGACTCCAGCCTGGAGCAGTCCGAGGATTGCGCGCTGGTCGAGCACGGGGTCGCGTTCGAGGAGGAGGGCCGCGGCCCCGGCCACGATCGGTGCCGCCATCGAGGTTCCGCTCGCCACGCCGTGGAAGGAATCGACGACTCGGCAGTACTCGACCCCGCAATCATGGGCCTTGGCGAAGAGTCCGCGGTCCCCGTTGAGACGCGGGTCCGCGGCGCCAGCCATCGCCGCGATGATGAAATCCCCCGGAGCGACCAGGTCCGGCTTGATGAGTCCGGCCGCCGAGGGACCCGCGGCGCTGTACTCCGCCACATTGCCCGGGAGGACCTCCAGCGATACGCTCAGCCCGTCGAGGGTTGGCCAGGAGCGCCGGTTCGTCGTGGCGCCGACGGCGATGAGGTCACGGTGGGTCCCCGGGAGGTTCACGGTGCCACGTTCCGAGGCACCGGCGAAGAGCCCGCCCAACCCGCCACCAGTGAGCAGCGCGCCAGCACTCTGCACCCAGAGGCGGGCACTACCGTGTCCCTCGAGGCGGATGGCGAAAACCGTGTCGGTGGACCACTCGCCGTTGACGATGAACGCGGCAGCGTTCGATCCCACCTCGACGTCGTGGCGACTCGCCGGCTCGTTCACGATGGTCACCTCGAGGGTGTCGTCGAGCCAGGTCTCCGAGCGCCCGCGCGGAACCGGGGCGATCCAGGTGCCCGAACGGTGATCGAGCCCCACCGCCACCTGATCGCCCGGCTCGAAGCCGATCCAGACGTAGAGTGAGCCGGAGGTGGTGCTCGCGAGGCTGGGGGTGAGGAGCGGAACTCGCACCGCCGAGTCACCGGGGATGCGTACCTCGGTGTGGATGCCAAAGGGACCCGGGTAGCGGCTATCGGGATCCTCGTAGATCATCCCCCCGTTTCCCCCGGCCACGACGATGACACGGCCGGGGTGGTCAGGACCTACCAGATCGGCCAGCGCGAGCTCGAGCGGAGAAGTACCGTCGTGAGCACCGAAATCCGTACCGAGGCTCAGGTTCACCACCGCGGGCAGACCAGCTGCCGCCGCTTGGTCGAAGACGAAGCGTACCGCACGGATCACGTCCGTCTCCGCGATCGAGCCGTCGGCGCGGAGCGCTCGCACCGCGATCAGGCTCGACTCGGGCGCCACCCCAACGTACCGCCCGTCGAGCGAAGCGAGACCGCTCCCGGCAGCCAGCGACGCGACGTGGGTGCCGTGCCCGAGGGGATCCGAGGGCTCGTCTCCCGTGATCCCATTCGCGTAGAGCGCCTCGAGGGCAGGACGGGCATGGATGGCACAGGTGCCCCCGCTGGCTGCGCAGTATTCCTCCTCGAGTGCGGGCTCCGTCCCCCCGTCGGCGGAGAAGTCGACGTAGTAGAGCGTGCGCAGGCTCCCATCGGCGCCGCGAAGATCGTCGTGACCGGGGTCGATGGACGTATCGATGATGCCGATGACGACACCATGCCCAGTGGCGTCGCCCGATGACCGAGCCGGTTCGATGGAGATCCAAGCCCCCACGGTGTCGAGCAGGGGTCGAAGGGTCGGTGACCAGGTGAGGGCGAGCCCAGACCGCTCGCTCATTGCGCGGACCTCGGCGGGCGTGAGCTCCGCAACGGCCCAGCGGGGCGCAACCTCGACGAGGCCCGCTGCCTCGAGGTCAAGGGAACTCGCCCCACGCACCAGGACAGAAAGGCGCCCATCGCGAAGCACAAACGGGTTCGTGGTGACCGGTGATGGCGCACCCGTCACGAAGTCCCGCGGCGCAGACTGGGCGTCCAGCAGGGCTCGAGCGCTCGTCTCGGCTGCCGCGGGACGGAACCACCCGAGGCCCGCCAAGACCCCCACGGCGATCCTGTAGAACGGCGTGCGCACACAGGTGAGCATACACCGTTGCCGCTATGGAGCTGGCGCTGGCTCGCCGAGTAGCCCATCCACATGGGCCATGAGCGCTCCCAGCGAGGGGGCATCGTAGCCCACGAGCAGATCCCGAACGATCCCCATCCGATCGATCACGAACAGGGTCGGTAGCGCAAACGCTCGATAGCGGAGGGTAGTGTCCCCGGCCTCGTCAGCCAGCACTGGATAACCGATGCCGAGCTCACGGGCGCCGGCCGAGGTTTCGTCGAGGCTCTCTGCGGCGATGCCGAGCACCAGGCCACCCGAAGGGCTGATGTCCTCGTGCCAGGCGGTAAGCTCGGGGGCGAGGATGCGGCAGACTGCACACCAGGGTGCCCAGAACTCGAGCACGATCACCTTGCCGCGATAGGCGCCGAGGCTCAGCGCAGGTTGCCCTTGCGCGGGGACGAGAGGACCGAAGGGCGGGGCGACCCGGCCAAGAAACTCACGCCGGACCAGCTCATCGTCGTCGGGTCGCCGTACCAGCCGGGTGGCTACTATCCGAGGCTGACCGCGGCGAAGCAGAGCGATCCCTACCCTCGCTCCCGCACCCCGTTCGCGAACGAGCGCGGTAAGCTCGCGCGGCTCACGAATGACCGTGCCATCGAGACGCACGAGGATGTCTCCGGGCGCGATGCCCGCGGCTTCTGCGGGGGACCCAGGAAATACCGAGCGCACCTCGATCCCACGACCGAGGGGGTCGGCGGCAAGCTCCACGCCGAGCCAGCCGCCCACCAGTGGTGCTTCGCCCGCGGTAACCGGGGGTCCAGCCAAGACGGCTCCGCCTCGTGGTTCTACGGTGCCAGGCGCAGGCTGAGATGGGGCCTGACGTGGTGCGCAGCCCACTACCATGACGAGTGTCAGGAGCGCCTGGGACCAGGACCGGGCTGGCACATGGGGCGTGGTACCATGGGCCCGTGAGGCGCGCCGCTATCCTCGTCCTCGGCGCACTCCTCGTTGGGTGCGGTACCTCGCGTCGAGGTCAGATGGCGCCCGTCACCACCGTTGCCCCGACGCGGACGCCCCCTCGGTCGCCACCCCTGCTCTGGAACCGGTTTCAGGAGATGCGGTCGTGGCCGGTCGTGGATGAGGATTGGACACCATCGATGGGTCACGGGACAGGCCGGTGGATGGTGCGGATCCACACGAACCCAGAGAGCGCCGAAGCCTATCGTGGCCTGTCACCCGGGCGACCTCTCGCGTTGGGATCGGTGGTCAGCGCGGTGCACCAGCAGCCAAACGGCGACGCGGGACCGGTCCTCGCTATGGTCAAGGGCGCGGATGGCCGCTGGACGTACGTGGCGACGGATTCCAGCGGATACCTTGATCCAGATGCAGACCTAGGACTCTGCGCCCGTTGCCATGAAGAGGCACCGTGTGATGGGCTCTTTGGTCCACGGTTCGTCACGGGAGAGGAGTCGTCATTCCCCCCCACCCCGTGAGCGCTCCGTTCTTCCGCCCTTGGTTCGAAAAACTGCCAAACCCGGCGGGGAGCTACCCAGCCGGGTCCGGGGAAGAGCGCTTTCGGGAACGGAAGAAGCCGAAAGGATCAAGCGTTTGGTTTGAAGCAGGGCAAGGACCAAGCAAGAGAGAAAGGGGAAGGTCGAAGGAAGCGCACGAAGAGAGGTCCGGTCAACTACGCACCAGCAATAGCCGGCCAGGTGGCCGGGAAGGCTAGGGCTAGGGCTAGGGCTAGGGAGACTGGGGAAGCGAAGAGCCACGAAGGGCAGGACAAGGCAACGAAGGAAGGACGAAGAAGGAAGCCAAGCCCCTGAAACACGCCCCCAGCCCGGGGCGCCAAGCAGCTGCAAGCGCATGAAGCAGGGTCCGTGCCACTTTGGCAAGGAAAGGTGGATTCGGCCCACATCCTCCCCATTTCCAGGCGGAAGGAACCTCCGCCAACCGGGCTTGGGAAAGGCCGAATGGCGAGATCCGTGGCGCCGATGTCACGGGGCAGGAGGGCCTCTGAAATTCTTGCAGACTCAGCCCCTGCCCCTCCCCAACCATTCGGTCAGTCGGACCCAATCCCTCGCGACAGGACCTGGTCCATCTCGGGGCCGGGGGGCACGGCGCTAGTGCAAACCTCGAACTGCCGGCAGGCCTGGAATTGAAGTATCCTCGCGCCATCCGCCGTCGCACAACCTCGCCTTTCCGCCGCGGCAAGGAGCTGGGTGGTGAGGGGTGAATAGACGATGTCCATCACGACAAGCCAAGGGTGGAGCAGCTCCTCGGCGAAAGGGCTCGCGGGAGCGTCCTCCATTCCGGCGCTGGCGCAGTTCACCGATGCATCGTCGCGGGTCAGGTCGAGTAGTCCGGTGACAGCCCCTGTCGTCACCGGGGCGCCGGGGAAGGGGTGTTGGCCGAGGGCGTCGGCCAGAGCCTCGGCGCGCTCGGGGGTGCGATTGGTGAGGTGGCACTCCCTCGGCCACCAGACCATAGGCCACCGCCCGAGCGGCTCCCCCCCCGCCCCAACCAGGACCACCCGGCTTCCTTTTTCGGCCTTGGCTCTGCTCGCCGCCATGGTATCTATCCGCCCCACCCCTGCGCCCGTAGCTCAGCTGGATAGAGCGCCGGTCTACGGAACCGGAAGTCGCAAGTTCGAATCTTGCCGGGCGCGCAAACCAAAAGCCGGCGTAGTCAGCCGGTTTCTTCGTTTCTGGGGCTGGCAGCGCCAGACCCCAAGGGGGGTGCGCCGGCAATACTGCCGGCTAAACTGCCTCGGCCGGACGATCGAGGAGCGGGCCGGTCACGGCTCGGCGTCTCGACGGATCGCTTTGGGGTGGTCCGGAACGTCGGGCTCGGCCAACTCGGGGAGCAGCTCCTGCGTATGTAGCGCAGGCGATGGCTGAGGCAGCCAACGCAGTCGAGTCGCGGTCCATCCAATTGTGCTGGGTCGACGACGACGTCATCCGGACTGGCGGGTAGCCCTGATCTTGGAACCCGCAGAAGGTGCTCGTCGGCCTCTACGCGGCCAAGCAGCTCGGGCCGAAGCGGGCCGAAGACGTGGAAGCGACAACCAACGGTACCGAGCGCGAGGCCCTGCAGGTCGAGCTGTCGCTGGCACGGATCCGATAGCATCATCGTCAACGGCAAGAGTTCGAGCCGGGAGGGCGCGAGGGGCAGGGAATCGGTTCGCGAAGAACGGATCGAGGATACGTGAATGATCGAACGACTCTACATCGACGGATGAAGGACACTCCAGAACTTCGAGTGGGAGCCGGGCCCCGTCGCGTTGCTCATCGGACGCAACGGCGCAGGCAAGACGTCGATTCTCGAGGTCCCGACGGGATGGGTCAGCCAGGATCGGCCGAACCGGCCCGATCGTCCGAAGGGGGCGAAACGGATGACCCGTCGGCCGGTGGTTGGGGCGAGGCAACGAGCAGGAGCCGCAGGGTGAACGTGGTCCCCACCCCAGATTCGGTCGCGAATCTCACGTCCCCGCCGAGTCCCTTGGCGATCCGTTTCACGATGGAGAGCCCAAGCCCGCTGCCCGGTGGCCGCTCGCCATCCGGCAAGACCGTGTCGAGTCGGGCAAACTCGTGGAACAACCGTCCGTGATGCTGGGGTGGGATGCCGGGACCGGCATCCGTCACTGATATCTCCACCGCTGGCCCGGTCACGGCGACGGAGAGGTGGATGGTCCCGCCACGCGGGGAAAACTTGATGGCGTTCGTGACGAGGTTTGCCACCGCCTCATGGAGAAGGCGCTCGTTGCCGCGGACGAGCGGCTGGTTCGAGGGGAGCCCGAGCTCGAGCGTTTGGCTCCGTCCGCTCGCCAGCTCCTGGTGCTCGTCGACGATCCGCCGCATCAGGCCGGCAACGTCCACGCGTTCGTCGAGACTCGCGAGATCGCGCCCCTCGAGGCTCGCGAGCACCGCGAGGTCTCGAAGGAAGCGGTCCGACTCGGCGATGCGCCGCCGCGCTCGATCGACGAGGTCCTGTTGCGGCGGCGCCAGTGGGCCGGCGAGGCCCAGTCCGAGATTTTCGAGCAACATGGTGACCGCAGCCAGGGGCGACTTCAGGTCGTGGAGGGCGACGTGGAGGAAGTCGCGGCGCGCGGCCGAGAGGTTGGCGAGTTCGGCGTTGCTGGCCACGAGGTCACGCTCGACCCGACGCATGGCGCCGGCGAGTGCGGTAAGGAGAAACGTGGTGACCGCGAAGAGGAAGGAGTACACTACGGCCACGCTGATCGCGTATCGCGAGTCAATCGGGGCTTGGCTCGCTACCGCCCCCTCCGGCAAAAACGGGATCCAGCAACCGCAGAGCTCACCGAAGACGATGGCGTTCACCAGGATCACGGCGATCCCCGCATATCCGAACGCCATGAGGCGACTGACCATCATGCTGCCGAGCATGATGTGGAGAAGGAATACCGCGAGGAACGGTGACCGTGCGCCTCCGACGAGGTGGATGAGCAGGGCCAACGACAGGTAGTCGGTGAGGATGGTGGCGTGCCGCAGGTAGAAGAGGCGCCTGTGGGCCAGCGCGACGGGTGACAGTCGCGACCAGTGCACGATGGCTCCGTTGGCGAAAACGTTCAGCAGCGCCAGCGCCGCCGCGGTAGCGAAAAGGGCGGACACTGGCAGTCCGCGGACGCCTACCACCCGTTCCGCGAAGAGCGTGCCGAGGACGATGAGCAACGTGACGCCGAAACGGAGGTGGCAGTGCGCCGTGAGCTGACGGGCGAGCAGGCGGCGGTACGGAAGCGCCCCGTCCGGGGTGCTGTCGTCGTTGATGGGAAGCGCGGCGGCTGCCAACGCCTCGGGGTCGGGGAGGGCGGACACGTTGCCCAGAGGGGAGACTATCCAGTAGCCCATCGCAGAGGCAACCGAGCCCCTCCGGTTCAGCTGGATCTCGGAGGGAACGCGAGGAGCTCCCCGAGCTCGACATCTCGTTGCGTAACGTTTGGTCCCTTGCCGCTGTGATCGTGACCGGATCTGGCAGAGTATTCTTCAATGTTCTCGTGGCCATCAGCAATGAGGCGTCACCGGTCAGGGTCTCCGCGTTCCACATGACCGCCGACCGCCAAGGGCCCTCCGTGGTTCCGGCTCCGCCGAGCTAGAGCACCGATCAGGTTGCCGACAGCAACGGCAGCGCTGGCAACGCGTCTGTGCCAGGCGAGGACACTTCGCCAGCGCTGCCTCTGGAGAGGTCTGCTGCCGGTTCGGTGCTCTAGGTTGTTGATTTGACGCAGCAATCAACCTGATGGCTGCTCTAGGGGATGGACCCGCCATCTTCGCGAGCAGCCCACCTTCGGGCGCGACCGAACCGTGCGATCAACCCGGGTCGTGGGTTGCCGTATGGTGATCGACGCGGGCGCCCCGTATTCTGCGCAGGCAAAGCTGCGGCAGATGCACTGCCAGGGACAGAGCACCGGCGGAACGATGGCGGAACCTACTCCGAGTGGTTGCGATGCCACCTGGATGGCATTGGCGCTCGCCGAGGCAAGTGCAGCGGCGAGCGAGGGTGACGTTCCAGTCGGGTGCGTGGTCGTCAGCGCCGAAGGGAGAGAGCTTGCCCGGGGACGGAACCGTCGCGAGGTCGAGCAGGACCCGACCGCACATGCGGAGATCGTAGCCATTCGCGCCGCGGCGCAGACGCATGGCCATTGGCGACTGGATGGGGCCACGGTCTACGTCACCCTCGAGCCGTGCGCAATGTGTGCGGGTGCGCTCGTCAACGCGAGGGTGGCGCGGGTGGTGTTCGGGGCCAAGGATCCGAAGGGTGGTGCGATCGTGAGCCAGTTCGGAATCGGCGTGAATGGACGACTGAACCATGAGTTTGACACCTCGGGGGGGGTGCTGGCGGATGAGTCCGTGGCTCTCCTCCGTGACTTCTTCGGCCGGCTCCGGGCGGCGGGTGAGAAGTAGGGCGGCAAGGGTCTCCCCCGAAGGGAAATCAGGGGTCTTCCCGGGGGACACGTGCGGCCGTCTCCTCCACGCGGGCCGGGGTCTCAGGCGCGTCGAAGGCGGCGCGGTCGGCGCGGTCGTCGTCGAGCGCTCCGTCGCGCAGGCTGCCCAGTCCGAAAGTGCCCTCGCCGGCGAGCGCGACCCGGGACGGCTGCTGGAAGGCGATGGGCTCGGCGAGCTCTGCTTCGAGCTCGACTTCGGTGATGCGGTCGATCTTGCGGGCGATGTGCATCAGCTTCTGAAGGTAGGCTAGCCACTTGTCCGTCACGCGTCCGTCGGAGCCGAAGTGCTGGATCCGCGGGTTGGGGAGGACGGATGCGAGATAGAGGGCCTGGCCGAGCGACAGGTGGGCCGGGCTGGAGGCGAAGTAGTGAGCAGCAGCGGGTCCGATCCCATAGATACCCGGACCGAACTCGACGACGTTCAGGTATAGCTCGATGATCTGCTCCTTGGTCAGCGACTGTTCGAGGAGCATGGTCAGCACGGCCTCCTCCAGCTTTCGTGCGAGCGTCTTCTCACGCCCGAGGTAGAGGTTCTTGGCAAGCTGCATGCTGACCGTGCTCGCACCACGAAAGAAGCGCTGTTTCGTGATGTTGTCGCGGAGTGCGCTGGCGATTGCCTCTTGATCGAAGCCCTGGTGGCGAAAAAACCGCGAGTCCTCACAAATGAGGAGGGCGGTCACCATGTGCGCGCTGATCCGGGCGAAGGGAACCCAATACGGAGTGCCCGGCCCCGATTCGATGGTCATGCGTCGTCGATCAGCACCCAGCACTTCCCGTTCCCAGGGCGCGCTGAAACGCTTCGGGTGGAGGGCCGGCGGCACCGACACGATGTGGCACTCATTGGCCATCGCCAGCTCGACTCCGGTCGCGTCCGGGCGCCGCGTGTCAAAACGCGCATTGGCGGAGAGCGCAAAGGTCCCGGACAAGGTGACGCCATCCAGCATGGGAGCAAAGCCACGCGGTGCAGCATCGACGAAGGCCTGGCAGGCGGCCAGAGGAACCCGGACGGTCACGTCACCGCCAACGTGCTGGTCTGTCCGTTCGACCGTACCCAACACCTCTACTCGGGCAGCCCCGAGCCGCAGCTGTCCCCCCTCGATCCGCCAGGAGGACCCGTCCAGAGCGACCTCTCCACGGGCTTTGAAGCCAAGGTCGATACCGGTTAGGGGGTCGGGCGCCAGCGATGGCTGGAAGATACCGAGACGCCGCAACGTCGCTCGGCCATCGAACGTGAGTCGTCGCCCATCTGCCGAGAGGGCAATACGACCTTGGGCGCTCGCGTCGGCATCGGCGAGGCGGCGGAGCCCGAAGCTCCCCTCCTCGATGCCAAGCGCGGTCAGAGTCACCGGTCCGCCCTTCAGGTCAACGAGCACCTCGCCTCCACCCAACGGTACCTCGAGGGTCGCCTCGAGAGGGGTGTCCTGGTCAGCTGCCCCAGGGCGAAAGCTCGCCCGAAGACGTTTCGCGTCGCGCTCCACGCGAAGCCGACCTGGCCCGATGGTGATGTTCTGACCGGCGCGCTGCACCTCGAGCCGCAGGGCGGCAAGCTCGACTGCACCTGGTGAGGGGATGGCGCTGGCAGCAGCTTGGGAGACTCCAGCCAGGAATCGGTGGATCCTTGGTCCCCACTCACCCGGCTGGCCCTCCAATGGCTCAGGCGGGACTGACAGGACCCCGGACGGAGACGCTGACCGGAGGGGACGACCGGAGAGAGAAGCCGAAGGCGGCGCGGTCGATGCGCCGGCGGGGCGACCGACCTTCCTGTCTCCGAACCAGCGATCGAGGTTGACTCTCGCGGTCACCCCATCCGCAGCGAGCTGCTCGACCCCCGGTTTCCCGTCCTGCGCACCGAGAACCATTCTGGGTGCAGCGAGCTCCAGCTCGAGTCCTTGGTAGGCGAATCGTACGAGGTCAGCACGAGCGGAGACGGCATCGGGCCCGGTTCGCTCGAACGCCACCCCCCACGCGTGCTGCTCGAAGGCACCCGGGTCGGACGCCACCCATCGAACGCCGATCCCTTCACCGGAGATTCGGGTGAACCCTCCAGCGCCGTGACCGGCCGCCCCGCCCGCCCGACGACGCCAGCTGGTCAGCTGGCTCCGGATGAGGTCGGCGGAGCCATCCAGGGTGACGGCCCCCCCGTGCACCTTGATGGATCGCACGGCGAAGGTAGGTCCCACCGTCGCCTCGATCCGTCCCAACTCCGCCACCACACTCGGCGCGTCGCTAACGTGCACCTCCACGCCCTCGAGCCACACGCGTCCGATTCCTGGCCGAACACGCTGGATGGTGATCCTTATCCCCTTTGCCTCCGCGCGAGCCTCGACAGCCCTGCGCACCACCGGACCGAAGCCCAAGGTGACCCCGAGCGTGGCAACCGCAACCGCACCGCCAATCACCCCCGCAGCGGTGCGACTTCGAACCCGCATCGGCCCAGGTAGCCTACTCCGCCAAACCCCAAGACGCGATGCCGGCGGTCCCACGTCGGCAACAACGCGCGACCCATCCAACCCATGCCGACCCCCCACCACGCTTGACCCACCCGCGCCGCTCCCCCTCAGATCCCAGAACCGAATCGCTTCATTCCGGCGCCCCCAAACCTCGAGCGCCCTCGAGCTTCACCGGCGAACCCCTGCGTTCCCGACCTTCCAGTTCCGGGACGCCTAGGGCACCGGTCAGGCTGCCAACCGCAACGGCAGCGCCGAAAACGCGTCCCTGCGAAGCGAACACGCGTTTCCAGCGCTGCCGCTGGTGAGGTCTGCTGCCGGTTCGGTGGTCTAGCTCATTGGTTTGACGCAGCGATCAACCTGATTGCTGCCCTGGCTCTACCCGGAGACCCAGGCCGCCCCACCACCTGTCCTCTGGCCACGCACCCCACTGGTCCCCGGGCCATTCGCCCCAAGCCGACATCCAGAAAAAAAGGAAACGGGGTTCCCGTCTCTCGACGAGAACCCCGTTATTGGCCCGGCAGCGTCCTACTCTCCCACAGAGCTTCCCCTGCAGTACCATCGGCTCCGGAGAGCTTGACTTCCGAGTTCGGGATGGGATCGGGTATGGCCTCTCCGACAAAACCACCGGAAAACGATGAGCGTCCTCACTCGCGGCGGCGCGCTCCCGGTCCTTGACCAGGTGCGCATAACCGCTCAGATGCGCGCGATCGGATCCGAGTACCAGCGCCCCGCGCTGGGCTCGTCGCCCGGACTCCGACCATCAACTACGATACCCGCCTTAGAGGTAGGTCAAGCCGCACGGCCGATTAGTATCGGTTAGCTCCACGCATTGCTGCGTTTCCACACCCGACCTATCAACCTCGTGGTCTACGAGGGGCCTTTAGTGCCTTGCGGCAGGGACACCTAATCTTGAGGCCAGCTTCCCGCTTATATGCTTTCAGCGGTTATCTGTTCCGTACGTGGCTACCCGGCTATGCCACTGGCGTGA
>JAFGBI010000309.1 GCA_016933275.1 Polyangiaceae bacterium
GCTGTCCGAGAGGCCGAAGAAGACCTCGTCCGGGGTGGCGCCGCGGAAGGCGCTGTGGGGCATCACGGAGTTGTGCTGCTCGACGTAAAAGGCGACGAGCTTCTCGACGGTAGCGATGGACGCGAGGGAGTTCAGGAAGAGCCAGTTGTGCTTCAGGCTGCGCCACCAGGACTCGATCATGGAGTTGGAGAAGGCCACTTCGACCTGGGCCAGGACGCGTCGGAGCGAGCAGGTCTCGAGGAGGGCGTCGACCGCGCCATTGACGTTCTCGACGCCGGAGTCGGCGTAGACCTCAGTCGAGGTCGGGGCCGCGCCCGCGTTGGGGAGCTGTTCGATCTCCCGGCTCGCTGTGACCAGCACCAGGCAGGTGTTCGCGGGATCCAGCTTCGACGCAACCTTCCAGGCCAGGATACGCCTCGAGTAGTTGTCGATCACGGCGTGCAGGTACGCTCGCGTTCCGTCCAGCAGGCGGAGCAGCGTGACGTCGATGTGCACCAACTCACCGGGCCGCGTGGCGCGGACGCCGACGGTGGGTCGCGCCGGGTGCACGCGGACACGCGGCCGTGTCCAGCCATGCTCCCTGATGACGCGAGCCCACGTGGAGACATGGGCAAAGACCTTGCCGACGCGCTGGGCGTGCCAGGCCAGGGCGCGGAGCGGCATGTGACGGTGGTCGGTGCTGGTGACGAGCTCCTTCATGGCGGCGCGCTCCGAGGCGGTGAGCCGCGACGGGTGGCGCCTTGGGCACGGCGACCGATCGTCGAGAGTGCAGGCGAGCGACCGGCGGCGCCAGGCCTGGTAGCGGCTGGGCGAGAAGCGGGCGAGTCGGAGTGCCACGGAGAGTCGCGCGGCGTTCGCGGCTCGGTCGATGGCACGGAGGACCTCCAGCTTCTGGGTGCCATCGGGGAGGCGCTGTCCATCCAGCCGCAGGCCGAAGACGCTGACGAGCGTGGCGAGCAGGTGCACGACCGCGCGGAGCCGTCGGAGCCGCAGCTCGAGGCGAGCGATCCGGGACTCCGCTTCGGCGAGGCGGAGCGCGAGGGCATCGTCCCCGTCATCGAGGCTGACCGCCATCTCGCGCCTCCCACGCCGGAGCCAGCTCCGCGCCGTGCGCTCCGGCACGCCGAGGCGTCGGGCGATCACGAGGTCGCCGGCCGCGCAGACGAGGTCGCGGATGCGGTGGTCGTAGGCGCGGCGCATGGCGACAGGGCGCATACCGCTGCCGCCCGGGGGCGGGGAGGGACGCGAGCCGTCCGGCTAGACCGCTGCCTTCAGCATCTTTGCTCCGTCCGACGCGCTGACGATGGGGCGCCGGAGTTCACCGTGCTGGAGCATCTCTGTCAGGAGCGCGAGCACGGCGAGCTGAGCCTGGCGGGGGAACTCCTCCGCGCCGGTCTCCCAGCGACTCACGGTCTCGCCGCGGACGTCGAGGAGCTCGGCGAGATCCACCTGGCGCAAGTTGAGCGCCTTGCGGGCGAAACGCAGCTCCTCGCCGCCGATGCGGTCGACGTCGTGTAACACGGTGATGGCGGCGCGGAGTTCGAGGCGCGCGAGGTCGTCGGCGCTCAGTGCGGAGGAGCCGTCCTTCAGCGCTCGCGGCGCGCCGACTCCGGCATCGCTTACCCGGAAGCGTCCCACCTGGGTCTCGTGAACGTTGGCCATATCGCTCTCTCCGCAGTAAACCGTCACCACGACCACGCCGTCCTCGAACGCCACAATTCCGGTCTGCAGCAACTCACGCATTACTTCAGGGCGGCGAAAAGATCGCCGACAAGGGCCTCGAACAGCACGGCGATCTCCTCGGCGTCACCGAGAACACCGGCCGAGCGGATCGCCATTCTGACGCCGAGGTTTTGTCGCTTGGAGAACTGCGCCTCGAGCAGGTCGCGACCGCGGCGCGCGGCCTGCTCGGAGCGCGTGTCGCCGAGGAGCTTCGCGTAGCGGGCGGCGAGGTCGTCGGTCTCCGTGCCCCGAAGCAAGCGAAGCACGTCGAGCGCGTCCTTGTCGCTCTGCCGATTCGAGCCTGTGCGGTCGTCAATCTTGTGCACCTTCGAGACGAGCAATGCGGCGGGGCCCGCGACGCGAACGTCGACCGCGCGCGCGTCGCTTGCCTCCAATGCGGCGAGCCTCATCACGTCGGCGTCGACGATGGCACCGTCGAGACCACGCACGATGCGAGCGGCGCGCGTATCGTGGCCGGGAAGGCGCGCCGAGCGCCGCCCGGTACCGGGGCTCACCGAGGCTGGGACCAGGAGGTCGATGGCGATGTTGGCGTCGATGTGCTGGCTGGTCCTGCGCGTCGTGAGCCACACGCCCACCGAGTCCTTGGCCTTCGGGTAGAAGCCCGCGTCCATGAGCGCGCGCTCGAGCGGTGGGATCTGGGCGAGGACCGCAGGATCGATGACGAGATCCCCGTCGGTCGTATATGGCGTTACGGCGAGGTCGGCGTCTCCGACCCGGAGGTAGACGGCCTGCGCGCCGACGAGGACGATAGCGCTACGATGGTTGCCGAGCGCGTCGAGCGCGTCGAGCAACACTCGCCGGGCCATCACGTACAGTTCGTCGAACTCGCTCAGCGTCGCCACTGCCCCTCGTTTGCCTTCATCCAGTCGATCAACTCGTCGCCCTCCTGCGGACCGCGCCCTGGGCTGGTGAGCAGATCTACCGCAACCTGGGCAGGAGTCGCGTACCAAAGACCGTCGCGCTGGAGCGCACGGTCGAAGGCGCTCTCATCGACTGCCTCCGCCAGCACCACGTTCGCACCCGCGTCGGCCGAACGAAGTGCGAGGCTCGCCGCGACCGTGTCCGCGTCGCGCACCCAGAGCGTCGCGAGCCGAGCGGGGGCGAGCGGCGCGAGCGTGGCGGCAGCCAGACTGCCCGTGATGGCGTACAGCGCGTCGAGCTTGGCGAGGCGTGTCTGCAGCATCGAGAGCCCGCGCGGCTCGAGGAAGGTGCGGAGCTTGCCGCGTGCGTCCAGCGGCGCTTCCTCGGCCCAGCGGCGAAGGAGCGTGGGCCAGTCGACGCTCGCGATGCGTCCGCGCCCAACGCGCGTGATGAGGGCCTCGGAGTCGAGGAACGACAGGACGCGCGAGACGTAGCCCGCGTCGGTCTTCGTCAGCGCCGCGAGCTCACGAACTCCAGGCGCCGCCTTGAGCTCGATGAGTGCACGGACCACACGGCCTGCCTTCGGCCCGCGGAGCGAGCGTGCGGGGCGCTCTTCGCGGTTCGGATCTTCGGACGCGCCCTGGGCCTCGATGAACAGTCCTGGTACCGGAAGGACGATGCGCGCGTTGCCCGTGAGGTCGAGGAAGCTGACGCCGCGCTCGCGAAGGCGGGCGCGGGTGCTCTCGGTGAGGAAGGACGCCACCACCACCGGCGTGGCGCGCTCGCAAGTGAGGCCATCGACGAGCGGGGGCACGTCCTTTGGAGTCAGCCGAGCCCGAGCCTCGAGCGCGAGGCTGCCCTTGCGCCTGTCCGGGGCGGTGACCTCGACTGCGGCGCCGTCTTGGGGGCTTGCACTCCAGCCGGGCGGAAGGCGGCGCCGGAGCTCCTGGAGCCCCGCCCGAACCAGAGTGTTGTCTCTAGGAACCATGTTGCGCACTGCGTGCAACAGCGTACAAGGAGACAACATTGGTCGCAAGTTGTCTCGCTCTGCGTAGTTGTGCGCGATGTGCAACAAGCATGGCGGAGGCAACGTGGTCCAGTTAGTCAAGATCGCTTTCCCAACGAGGCTCGCTGGAAAAGCTGGCGTGTCTAGCCGGAATGCACGCGTCCCGCCGCTACAAGTCGTCGAGAGCGGCCGGCGGGTCGAGTCCCACCTCGGCGCCGCATCCAGGACAGATCGAGGGCCCTTCGTCGGGCTCCGGCTCACGGAAGCGCAAGCCGGTGTCGGGGTCGCCAGGGGCGTAGCTGGTGATGAGGTGACCGCCTGCAAGTACGTCTTCGGCGAGTCCGCAGTGCGGGCACGTGAGCAGATCGCGGTCGTTCGGGAACACGCCGAGGGTGCGGGCCTGATCTTGCAGCGCCTGAACCTGACACACGAGAGGGACAAGCCGCTTGGCAAGCCCGCCGCCGCGGGCATCGAGGTCATCGTGGGCGTTCGCCTCAGGTTTGGCGAGACTCCGTCGCGGGTCGCCGCACGGCTTCCTGGGCGTCGCCGACTTCAAGCCCGTGCCCGCTGGGGGAGGCCACTCCCCGAGGATCTGCCAGTCGCGCTGGCCCGCGCGCATTTCGACGGCGAGCAGGCTGCCGGGGTGCGGTGCCTTGTTGAGCCCTCGGCACGGGACGCCGGCGACCGCGGCTTCGAGCCGGGTGTGATGGTGCCCAAAGAAGCAGATCCGCGGCTGCGTTCGGGCGAGCAGGTCGTCGAGCCCCGCCGCCTCGCTGACGTAGCCGGGGCCGCGGCGGTGTCGCTCGAACGGTACTCCGGCCGGCGCGTCGTGACTGAGCAAGATGTCGAGACGGCCGTGGGCGGCGAGCGCGCCGATCTCGTCGCGGGTGTAGTGCCTCTTCGCATACCCCTGCAGGGACGCCGACTGGCGCTCGAAGTCCGAAGGACCGTAGCACCCGCCGACGCCGCCGACGCGGAGCATGTCGTCACCAGATCGCAGTTCCCGGACCTGGCCGTTTCGCAGGTAGAAGAGGCCGGCGAGTACCTCGGCGCTCGGCTGCGAGTCGAGCCAGACGAAGTCCTCGTGGTTGCCCTTGATGAACACGGTCGGCCGCGGCGCCTCGCGGCGCTCCGCTGCCCAGGTGGGGAAGTCGCCCGCCCCCTCGTGGCGGCGGGTAGCTCCGTCGATGCGAGAGGGGTCCGGCCAGACACCGAAGTCGCCAACGTGCAGGACCCAGTCGAAGCGTACCGACAGGGCAGACTCGAACGCCAGGATGTCCGCGAACATCCGGTCGAGCGCCCCATGGATGTCACCCGCGACGCACAGGATCACGGCTCCTTCGACTCCTCTCGGCGGGAAGGTGGAGGCGCTGGCGAATGGCGGAGCGGCTCGCTCAACAGGGCCATCCTGGCACGGCGGCGATCCTTCAGGTACGCGTCGAGCAGCGCATCGGCGATGAGCTCGGCGGCCTCGCGAAGACAGCTGCTCAGCAGGGGGCGCGGTTCGGCGTCGGGGTTCTGGCTCACCGGGAACCTGTTCGCTCGCGACGCCGACGAAGTCCAGGCCGGCTGTCCCGAAGGGGTGTCCAGCCGCCAGGGTCGATGTGTGGCGGTTCGAGCTACTGGGAGTGCGGGGAGGGAAGACGGGGGCAGTGACCGTGGTGCAGCGGTCGAGCTCGGACCTCCGGCTCAACC